>NZ_ML122594.1:0-15379 GCF_003844195.1 Rummeliibacillus sp. TYF005 | reverse complement strand
TTTATGATTGACATTTCACCCCTGGGCTTTTCTATTAATATATATATGAAATTTATTATTATATACAATTTGATTACACCTCTATAGTATAACGTCAGACTTCTTACATCTAGTCTTTTGTTCTATTTTATTTCTTAATTGTGTCAGATATTTGACATAATAATTCTTTTGCTAGATGAGACCGTTTACATTAATTAAAGCTAAATTTTCTGAATAATTCTATTGTCAAAAAGAACAAATGTTCTTATAATGGAAAAGAGGTGATTTTCAAATGCATCCGCTTGAAAAACAAAAAATACAAATATCCCCCACTGATAAAGACACTTTGGAAAACGCTGCTAAAGAATTTTTGCAAACAACATCAAAAGAGCTTCTCTTAGAAAACATTGAACTTTATGAAACTTTTCAAAAAAGTAAAACGGTTGCTCATTAGAACAACCGTTTCAAAAATGAAGATTTATATTTATTTTTGTTTTTTTATGTTTGGATTATCATACCCTCTAAAAGTATAGGACTCGTCTGGTCTTTCTATTTGATTGATCTTTGTTACTTTTAAATACGGAAAGTTTGCTTTAAAGGGTTGATAATAAATTGTGGAGAGCTTACCTTCTACATTCACCCATTGATCATTTTTTAAATGTTGACCATCAGGTAATTGAACAACCATAAACCCCAGCATCTGCAATACAGTGAATAACTCCAAAACGTAATACAAATACTTAATTTTTACCTAATTCATGCTTTTCGCCATGATAGATAAAGCCTTTATACGAAACAGTTTTACCAATGAATTAACCAGCTCTTTTTGAGTTTTAAAAGAAAATAACTAGAATATCAAAGAAGCAGTGTATTGCGTTTATATTATATTGTTTATCTGCATATTTTTTCTATATAGTGATATAATAGTAACTATTATAATACAATGGAATTGAGGGACAGAACGATGATTAACAAAATTGATTCACTAGAAAAATTCATCTCAACTGTGAGTATATACAAATCTGCCATACCTGCAGACCTATCAATTGCTATCTGTGATTTAGAAAAATTTATTGCTTATTTTCCTGGAGAGACTATTGATTTACATATTAAAGCTGGACAACCATTGAATCCTCAAGAACCATTATTAGTAGCTCTAAAGAAAAACATACGACTCCAAGATGATGTACCAGCTGAGTTTTATGGTTACGAGTTTACTGGAACTGCGCTGCCATTACACGATCAAACAGGAAAAGTGATTGGTGGAATAGCTATACAAATCCGAAAACAAACAGAACTTAAGGTAATTATCAATCAAATTTCAAAATCTTTAATGGAAGCAAATACACAAATTAATACAATTACTGAAGGCTCTCGTTCACTTGCTGAAGTTTCACAACAACTATTGACACAATCTCAGCACGCAGGCAAAGAAATAAAACAAACCGACGACGTTCTAAAAGTGATTAAAAGTGTGGCAGACCAAACAAATTTACTTGGTCTAAATGCAGCTATCGAAGCAGCACGTGCTGGAGAAAAAGGAAAAGGCTTTGAAGTTGTAGCAAATGAAATAAGAAAATTCTCAAAAGAAACAGTTAAATCCACTCAACATATTAAAGAAACTCTAACGAGGATTAAAGATGTTACAGAACAGATGGGGAAATCTATAGAACAAATATCCACAGTGGAACGTGAACAATCAACCTCTATAGAAGGAGTTTCCGACTTTATAAAAGATATTCAAAAAATGTCTATTCAACTAAACAATTACGCTAATAAATTGTAGATCATCATTTTTGTTTCTAAAGTATATCAAACAATCAAAAAAACGCATCTCATGGATGCGTTTTTGATTGTTTAAATTTATTTTTGCTAATAGATTTTTCACCAAAATACTTCCTCTTGATCGCTTAACTTTATTAAAAACGGGATTAATCCAATATAAAAAACATAAATCAATATCTCTGAAGTTATGATATATCGCAAAGGAACTCCAAATGATATAAGGGGGACAAAGATGAGAGAAATCAATATCCCTACAATACTTAACTGGTTTCTTGATTTTACTGAAATATATTGATTGGTATGACAGTTAGTACATTTTAACTTTCGCTTAAATGAAAACAATTGAGCAATTGTTTCCTTCCAACCCCATTTATGACCGCAATGCTTACATGTTGCCATTCCATCTAACTCCTTTCCCAAATCACTTCGTTTTCTTTTATTTTTTTCAAAACTGAATTCTTTAATGTTCTATATTGTGTTTCATTTGTATCGAGAAATGCTTCACTTCGACTAGATAATAGATCATCATACTGTTATTGAAGTTTCAAATTGAGAATCCGTAAAATCATATCTCTTACCATAAATATAATTATAATAATGCCAACTTTTTTCTACCTTTGTTTTAATAATTTGTCCATCTAATAAGTCATTTACAACCAATGCTGTTACACCACATTGACCTTTTGCAGGATTTTGCTTTGTCCATTTAGAACTTGTTTCGATTGACCAAGAATTAAACAAAGCCTCACGTAAGAATATAATTTTCTCATCTAATTCTTTCAAACTTTTTACCCCTCTAGTCTAAGAAAAATGTATAGTTTTGTCTGTGAGTTTTCAGTAGCTACATCTATATAATTTCATTTTTATATAAATTTTACCAAATATTATCATAAAAAACAAATATAATATTTACGTCTAATAATCTAGTACAGTGAATGTATTTATTAGATAGTTTGATAATGGTCTTTTTATGATTGTTCTAGATAAGTGTTTTCCAGTCTTTAAATCAAACGCATTTATTTCGCCTCGAGTTTTGTCTTTTTCTTCATCTCTAACCCTATAAGTCGTTTGAATATATGCTATATGATTTTTAACTTCTATCCCCTCTGTAAACGTTATATTATTTGACAAAAAATCTCTTTGCTTTTTAGTCATATTAAATTTCAATTTTTCAAAGTGACCTTTTCTATCCATTTTATAAGCATAATTATAATCATCTAATATAACTAAGCGTCCATCGACTATATCAAAAGAGTCTGGTCTAAAATACTTGTCAGGAATATTAATTTTTTTAATAGCATTTAAACTTTTGGGATTAATAACTAAAATTTTACCATTTTCTTTGTTACTGTTATGTCCACCACTTATTGCATAATATAAATTATCGTTATATAAAATCATTGAAGGATTACTTGGTAAACCTGATCTATTATGTTGCTCATCTAGTGAATGTAATTTTTTTGTAGATAAAACTTTTCCAGTTCTTAAATTACACCGATGAATATAAACTACAGCGTCAGGATCTTCTGTAGTAATGTATGCAATATCTTTTTCAATATAAATTGCATGTACGAAACCATGAGGAATCACTAATGTTTCTTTTTTATGAGGTTTATTTACTTTCCAGTAAACCAAGGTCTGTCCTTCATCTAAATTATTTGCAACATCGTAAATAACATAACTTTTATTTGAATATAGGGAGAATGAGTGACTAGTATTTAAATTTGTAGTATTAATAGATTCAATTTTCCCAGAATGCAAATCTATTTGATAACGACCTGCAGACCTATTACTTACAACATAAGCTTTCTTACCATTATTCACCATGCCAATTGGTTCAAGCATGTTCAATTTTTTGCTTTGTGAAATAAAATTACCATTTTTATCCATTACATAGATGGTACCTGATTTTTTTGAAGAGGTATTGCCTAACTCAGAAAAGGCAATAAGATATTTACCATTAGTATTTAATGATTCTGATTTAGCAGGCATATTTTTGACTAACTTTTGGTCCTTAGCATGAGTTGGGAAAGAATACGCTAAATGTAATATTACTCTTTGGGAAATAGTTATAGCGATTATCACTACAATCATAAAAGAAATGCTAATTAGTAATCTTTTTCTTTTTTTCATTTTTTTCTCACTTCCAATTCTCTTCTCAAATAAACATTACGAAGTAGTTTTTATTCTTTTATCTGCCTTTTCAATTGGGTTTTCCATTTTTAAATAATGCCATTCCCCTAACCCATTCTTCTCTTATAATTTTTTGATCTTATTTGTAGCTTCAAATTTATAATTCTCAAGTTATCAGTAAAATAATTTCAATATGTAAATTCACATTAACTTTATCATACATTATTTCCTAAAATATACTCAATAGCACAATTTATATATACAAAAAGTCAACAGTTCAAAATGAACTGTTGACTTTTTGTAAACATATTAAATTTTCAATTACCAAAACTTAATGTCATAAAGTGCATCTAAAGAAATAGAACCGGCACCTGCTAAAGCAAATCCTAGTGCAACAGCAATTAATACAACATTATACTCAATTCCACCCTTATCAGCGAAAAGACCATTTTTTCCATGCACGGTTACAATGGCAATGATCATTGGTACAATGATAAAAAGTGCAGCCAAAGGTGTAAGGAATCCTAATAAGAAAAGTATTCCGCCAACTAATTCACCAAAGCCTGCTAATAATGCCATTGGTTTTCCTGGTTTAATACCTATTTGTTCAAAAAATGCACCTGTTCCAGCAGGTCCGCCACCTCCGAACCATCCAAATGCTTTCTGTGTACCATGAGCTGCAAAATATAGTCCAATGATTACGCGTATTATTAATAGACCGATAGCTTCCATTATAAAAACCTCCAAATTTTTCATTTAGTTGCTATAGCAACTAATACAACGTTCTTAATTTTAATAGAAACTCCTAATCATTGCAAGTTTTTTTACTTATCCTTATTTGAATCTACATTTCGTTGCATTTTTAATAGTATATTATTTACCATTTGTAGTTCTTCATGAGTTATTCCTGAACAGACTATACGATTGAATTCCTCAGTAATTGGATAAACCTTCTCACCTAAACTAATACCCTTTTCAGTAAGATACACATTGAATGATCGACAATCTTTTTCATTGACTTTTCGGCTGATTAATTCTTTCTTTTCTAAACTACCAATCATACGAGCAATATTCGTTTTATCTTTATTAAGTCTTTTAGCTATTTCATTTTGACTTAATCCATCTTTTTCCCATAAAAGTATCAAAATTAAGTTTTGTTCAGGTGCAATATTTAAGGGGGCTAATTTTGCTTTAATAAAGCTTGTTAAAGTTAAGTCTGTTTGATGAATCAATATACTTATGTAATCATTCATTGAAATCTTCATATATAAACTCCTTCATTTTTAGAATATATTGAACTAAAAGCTAACGTTCTGTTCATATAAGAAAGGATTAGTTCAAATAAGCCATTATTATAATTATTCTTCTAATTCATATATTACAATATACTATGTAATGTTAATAAATACTTGTTATTGCCACGTTTTTTTACTCATTTTCAAGCTTTATCTTCACATTTCATTAGCATTTATAAATGGTGTTCCTAATCGTTTTTTATAAAATTTCTAACTAATACAGTACTATCTATCTGCACATAGTGTCCATTCAATTGCATTAGGTATTAAAAATGATGATTTTACGAGTAACACTGGCCAGCAACTATGTTTTTCAGCTTATATTTCACACACATTAATTCGTATTTATTATTTTATCTGCCTTTTCAATTGGGTTTTCCATTTTTAAATAATGCTCTTCCCCTAACCAATACCTTCTTTTGTACTTATTTAATCTTGTTTGTAAGTCTCCAATATATAAGCCTCGATTAAGAACCCTTTCATACCTTATTTCTCTTGGGCAATCCAAAAATATTATATAGTCATAAAAAGATATCCATTCTTTTCTTTGTAGAAATATCCCTTCAATTAGTATGATGGAATCAGATGATATTGTAATTTCTTTAAGTGTAGTATTATTAGATTCCTTTTCATAATAAGGCAAGGAAATTTTTGTATAGTTACGATGTATTTTCTTTAATAAATTATTTTTTATCCATTCTATATCCCATTGCAAATAGTAATATTCATACCATTCATCGTGCCCAGTATTATATCTTTTGTTATTTTCCACTATGTGATCATCCATATGAATAATGGTAACATTGCATTTACTTTTTAAGCTGTCTTCTAGTTCTTTTACCATTGTTGTTTTACCCGCTCCACTTAATCCATCAATCGCCACTATGAAAGGGCGTTCTTTTAACGAGCGTGTATTTAATAGGTAGAACAAGTCATTTACTATATTATGAACACTCATCATATACCTCTTCTCATATTTTTGTATATTCTGACAAATAGCGAAGTACAAAAAAATGTACTCCCCTATGATTCAATTTAAGAAAAACTTAAGATTTACACCACTATTTTTTAAGATTTACTTATTATACTAGAAACTATTAGTAAAGGAGCGAGCATGTTGAAAAAAATAATCATAGCACTTTTTATCATCATATTTTGTTATCAATTCTTTATAAATGATTCCCCAAAATTAGATCAGGAAATTTCACTAGAAGACAAGTCACTTTACAATGGTGATTTAATATTAATCAATAAAAATTCTAAGCTCCAACAGGATCCAACAAACTTAACAATAATTCCAAAGGATTTAACAGAAAACGTTTTAATCGATTCAGAATATAAGGTCCAACAAGATTTAGTCGAACCATTAAAACAGATGTTTGAAGCGGCACAAGAAGATGGGGTTCAACATTTCAAAATCAATAGCTCATACCGTAGCGGTAAACTACAGCAACAACTTTACGAACAAAAGGGTGCTGAATATGCATTGCCTTCTGGTTCTAGTGAACATCAAACCGGATTATCAATTGATATTGGTTCTACCCAAGGGACTATGGATAAAACGAAGGAAGGCAAATGGCTAGAAGAACATGCGACTGATTTCGGGTTTATATTACGCTATCCAGAAAATAAAGTAGACATCACAGGTATTGCATTTGAGCCGTGGCATTTCCGCTATGTTGGATTGCCACATAGTGTCATGATGAAACAAAAGGACATGTCTTTAGAAGAATATATAAAATTTTTAAAAGATAAAAAAGACTACACAACCAAGGTAGATGGTGTGAAATATTTTGTTCAGTATGTTGAAAATACCAATCAAGCAAAAATCCCTGATACAGCAAAATTTGTAGTGTCTGGTGATAATTTAGATGGATTTATTATTACTTCGGTCATAAAGTAAAAATATCCTGTTCTATTTTAGAGTGGCTCTATTTTTTCTATAAATCAAAAGGCTCTGGCCAACTACTACTTGATGTTTATTTTATTCTGTTTTCTAACAATGAATAAATTTTTTAAAATTTACAAACCTTGAGATAATCGAATCATACCCCTACACTGGATGCCGTTTTCGAAGATTTCTTCTGTGTAGTGCTTGGTGAAAAAGTCTATATCGACGCCAGTAATTCTAAACCCACATTTTTGATATAGGGCCAATTGTTTGATGCTTGAATTTCCAGTACCTATTTCTATAGTTTTGTAACCTTTTGACTTAGCTACTTCAAGGGCATTCATCACTAATTTTCTGCCTAACCCTTTACCATGCAAAGTTTCCTCTACTGCAATATTTACTAATTCCACCGTTTCAGGTCTTGTTTTCAGTAATACATAGCACCCGATTATTTGACCATTACTTTCAGCTACAAAGCATTGTCCCCTTTGTAAATATTCCTCAACAATCTTTCTTGAGGGGTCAGCTAACAATAACAAATCCATTGGCGGCTCTTCATCAATATTTAGTTTACGAATAAGCATATTTGCTCCCCCTTTATAATTATGTATTTTACCATTTATATTATTTTACTTTACTCTAAAATCTTTTGCGTATTTTAAAAAAACTAACCACAAAAAAGAGGAACCCTATTATAAGGATTCCTCTTTTTGAAATTTCGTTAAAAATTAAAGTTTTACGATGTTTGCAGCTTGTGGTCCGCGTTGACCATCTTCAACGTCAAATTGAACTTTTTGACCTTCGTCTAAAGATTTGAAACCTTCGCCTTGGATTGCTGAGAAGTGAGCGAATACGTCTGCTCCGCCTTCAACTTCGATAAAACCGAAACCTTTTTCTGCGTTAAACCATTTTACTGTACCTTGTGTCATTTAAATGACCTCCATTTAATAAATTAATATATAAGATTTTCAAAAGAAAAAATTCACATATTACAAAAAGTACCGAAAATACACGATCACTCTTTGTAACACGTGAATTTAACTTTTCCTCTATTGAGGTTCTTATTGATTTTATTATACACTACAGATACCAATTTGTCTAATGAAATTTGAAAATAAAAAAATTTTATACAATTAAAAAAACACATCCGCTGTGGATGTGCTTAATAACATTAAAGTGTTTCTTTGAACTTGAAATTGTATTTTTTATTTATTTTTCGAGCAATCTGACTTAAAAACTCTTGAACGGTCATTTTCTCAACTTTTTGTGTGTACCAAGCAAGTTTTGTTCCCTTGTTTTCCTTATTATAATTAACTAGAGAAGGCTTAAAAGTTTGATTTTTGTATTTATAATCAAATTTAATGTAAAGTTTATTTTCCTTTGGGCAATCTAGGATTACCTCATAAACTGGATCTTTAAATTCGGGTTGAAACTTAACTTTTTTAATTTTAGTTAGCATGTTTATCTCCCCTTTAAAATAATAACAACATATTCATTATACCATAGTTTGTGGATAAATAAGAGTAACAGCACTTTGAGGAAATAAATACCAGTTTTTGTCGATAATCCGGTCTAGTTTAATAATGAAAAAGATGTTATTTTTGGTAGGGCTTTATACTTTCTCAACAAATGCTTTTTTTGCAGTAATATACAAACCTGATTTTGTTTTCAAACGATACACCAAACCGTATTTTACAATATCAACAATTGTATAAACTGTATTTTCAGGACAAACTTCCACACGATTTTTCTTATCGAACTTAAGTTTGCTGTATGCCCAACATTTCTTCTTTATACGATATAAGCCGTTACCCTCTGTGTAATATTCTGATTTCTTAGGCTTGCTTTCTTTTTTCTTGTAATCTAATTTATCAGCAATAACTTTGGCAATTGCTTGACACAAACCTTCAAAATTTTCTCTATACGCCTTAGCGTCTTTCTCGCTAGTAACGAAGCAAACCTCTAAAAGAATAGCTGGTTTTACCGTTTTACGTAAGAAGTACAATTCTTTACGTTCTTTTGCACCACGATCTAAAATTCCGAGTGCATCAGCCATTGCTTTTGACATCTTCTTAGACAATGATTTCTCATCATAATATAAACATTCCGACCCCGTCGCAGACGCACTTGCACTATTAAAATGTACACTAATATCCAATGAACGCGACTTACTATTATGGTGATTCACGATATTCGCCAAGTTTTGATCTTGTGATGTTGCTGTTTTTTCATGATATTTATAACCTGAGCCATTGTAATTATTAGTCAGAATAGAGAAGACTCGATTTACAACCTTTTTCGCTTCTTCATGTTCATTTAATATCCCAGATGCTCCGGGAACTTTAGCACCATGCCCTGAACTGATTACGAATTTTTTTGTCATATAATTTCAGTCCTTTCTGTTTCTTCATAAGCCCATCTACATACAATATATGATTCCCCAAAAATTTCGTATAGGATAATGATTAGCAGGAAAATACATACCCTTATCCCATCTTAAGTATTTTCAAGTTTTTTCCTTACATATGTATTGCTATTAATTAAAGTATAAATAAAAGACCGATCCATTTGTAATCGGTCTTTTTGATTATTTTGCATTCGCTTTTGCTTGTTGACCAATTGCTTGAATATCAATAAACTTTAAAACTAAAAATAAAAGTATAATCCCTAAAACACATGAAGCAATATAAAATGCATTTAAATTATTTTTCATTAAAAGCGACATAATCGGCGGCCCTGCTGCTACTCCGATAAATCGTGCTGAACTGTAGAAAGAAGTAACTGTACCCCTCTCCTCTTTTCTTATATTTTCAGTAATGATTGCATCAAGCACTGGGAGTAGAGCTCCTAACGCAATACCTGCGATACTTGTTACAACTAAAAGAAATATTAAATTTTCTTTTAAAAACCCTACAAACACAATACTAATTGAAGTAATCACTAAAGAAATCAGTATCATTCTCTTAATGGCTTTTAGATCGCCTTTTATTTTTCGCCCCGTAACAAAAGAAGCAATACATAACATTAATAGTGGAATGGCTAGGACAAAACCTTTTTTTACTCCTTTTATATCATGTGCTTTTTCAAGGTTCTCTGATAAGAAAAACAACATACCGAATAAAACAAGCATCACATAAATTCCATTTAAGAAGACTACAAATAACCATTTTCCTTCTTCTTTAAAAGTCTTTTTGACTCTTTGAACAAAATCCTTAAATGCGACTGGAGGAGCTTTTTCTTTTGGGGACTTAACAAAAAAGATAACCAAAAGGATTGATATTAGGCTAAATATGGAGATAGAGAAAAAAGGGAGAAACCATAAAAAAGCTGCAAATGCAGCACCCAGGATTGGGCTTAACACTTTGCCAAATGTATTAGAAGTTTCGATAATCCCAAGACTTGCACTTGTTTTTTCATCATCGCCCTTGTAAAGGTCACCTATTAATGGCATAACAATTGGCATTGCACCTGCAGCGCCAATCCCCTGTAAAATACGACCAATTATAATTACAAAGTAAGGACTATCCAGTTTCCAGGATGCAAATGCAGAAATAAGACCCCCGATAAATGCTAAGATTAAACTAGGTAATATAACAATTTTCCGTCCAAATCGATCTGACAAATAACCGGCGACAGGTATAAGTAAAATAGCAGCAATTGAGTAACTTGTAATGATCATGCTTGATTGAAATGAAGAGATGTCTACCTTCTTTTCTAAAATAGGAAGAACTGGGATAAGCATTGAATTACCAAGTGTCATTACAAGTGGTATTGACGCTAAGCTAATTATGCACAATACGCTAACCTTTTCCTCTTTTCCACTATTATTTTGCATAAAAACACCTCTATGTGATTTAGTAATATATTTATCATGTCCAGAAGTGTTTT
The DNA here is from genome assembly GCF_003844195.1 of Rummeliibacillus sp. TYF005. Taxonomy (NCBI): domain Bacteria; kingdom Bacillati; phylum Bacillota; class Bacilli; order Caryophanales; family Caryophanaceae; genus Rummeliibacillus; species Rummeliibacillus sp. TYF005. The sequence goes on along the minus strand of NZ_ML122594.1, from coordinate 4,408 downwards.
ATTTATGTGTAATAGGAAAAGCTCATTATTATTTTTAAGGAAGAAATACTTTAGAATAACGATTTATACGCAAGTATCCCAAAATGTATACCAAATCCTATCATAGAAATTGATGAAACTGCTGATACTACATTTAAAAAATTAGAAGATAATATCTTCCGCGATCCACTTGAAATTGAAGCCATTATGAAATCTACTAATAGAATGCCTAACAAAATACAGACACTGTACATTCCGATTTCAAAAGTGTTTAGATTAGACCCACCTACTAAGACGGAACCATAAATACCCAACCAGAACAGAATTGTTAAAGGATTTAGAAGCGCTATCAGGAAACCCGATATAAATGAATGCCTAAGACGGATAATACGTTTAAAATTAGAATTCAACTTAACTTTATGCATAGTCAGTAAATTTTCTATTCCTGTATACAGAAGAACAAAGCAGCCAAAAGACCATAATATCGATTTAATAAACGGATATTCAATAAAACGTCCAATTCCTAAATATACTAAAAACATATAGGTTAAATCAGTTGCAATTGCTCCTAAACTAAAAAACCAAGCATGAAAAAAACCATTTTTGATTCCTAAGTTTAATAATGTTGCTTTTACTGGTCCAATAGGAGCAGCTAAAGAAATTCCTAATAAAAAATAAGGTATCATGGTATGCATGTTTATTCACCTCCAACTTTTAACACTACGTTTATTAATTTTTCTTAATATCATATTCTGATAAGACAAACACTATTCGATTCGTTATATATTATTTTGTTTGTTAGAGGTGGTATTAAAAACAAAATAACATCCAGAAATAAGTTAAAAAGTATGTATTCCACTGTAGCTTTAATTACTTATTCGAATAATTTCTTACAATGCTTCTGTAGTATAATATTCAAACGTTTATCACATCCTGTTCTTGTTAAACAAAACAAGGAAATGGAGTGTTAACATGGGCATTCTAAGTGGTAACCCAAAAGATCAACCATTACACTATGGTGAAGTTATGGCAATATGGACAAATGTCGCAACAAACAACGGATTAATAGCTGCTTATCAAACATTTTTTAATCATACTGGTGATAAAGATTTAGCCAAAATCATTGAAGATGCTATACAGTGTTGCAAAGAAGAGAATGAGCAATTAGAAATTATCTTAAAAGTAAATGGCATAGCTCTTCCACCTGCGCCTCCTGAACGTCCAAATGCGAAATTAGAGGACATTCCAGCTGGAGCTAGATTTAATGACCCAGAAATAAGTGCTGCTCTTTCAAGAGATATGGTCTCTGGCCTTTTAGCATGCAGTGAAGCTATCGGTATGTCGATTAGAGAAGATATTGGCATGATGTTCACTCAATTCCATATGAAAAAAGAACAACTGGGTGCAAAATTACTAAAACTTAGTAAAGAAAAAGGATGGCTTATTCTACCTCCTTTACATGTCGACTATCCAGAAGCATAAGATACTTTTATGAACCCCCTTTACCAGCTTGTATAAGCCTGTATAAAAAAGAGTAGCAATCGCTACTCTTTTTTGGTGTGTTTCAAATATTTACTTTACCTAGTGGCATTACTAATCGATGCTGCTTTCTTTGTATAGCCTAAATTATCAGCTATTACTTTTGCAATGGCCTGACATAGTCTCTCAAAATTCTCTCGGTAAGCAGCGGCATCTTTTTCACTTGTTACAAAGCAAACTTCTAAAAGTATTGCAGGTTTTGACGTATTACGAAGAAAATATAACTCTTGACGCTCTTTTGCTCCACGATCAGTAATGCCTAGTGCATTTGCCATGGCTTTTGACATTTTTGCAGATAAGGTTAACTCGCTATAATATAAACATTCTGATCCCGTTGCGGATGCAGTAGCCGCATTAAAATGGACGCTGATATCCAAAATACGAGTTTTACTATTATGATAATTTACGATTGTAGATAAGTTCTGACTTTGTGTTGTGGATGTATCATCATGGAACTTGAAGCCAGCTCCATTATAATTGTTTGTTAAAATCTCATATACACGATTTACGACTTTACGTGCTTCAGTGACCTCATTTAAAATACCAATTGCTCCTTGTACATATTTTCCATGTCCTGAACTAATGACGAATTGATTTACCATAAATAATTCCCCCTTAATAGTATTTTTGTTATTCCTTTTTGCTAAACCTTTGAGGCCTCTTAGGTAAAGCGAGCACAATAACATATGAGATGTATCTCACACTAAAAACTTATTGTGCTTATACTATATAAAGGAGTTTTCAGACGATATTTTACACCCTATAAACCAAATTTTTTAGTTAATGAATATTTTAATTCTAAAGAATTCGTTCAAGTTACATAATAATGGGGTATTTTGAATTATAATAATTATTTGTAGTATTAATAGATTACTTTCTATTATAAAAAAGTACTCAAAAAGCTATAAAATGTTATAAAAATTAAGTTTTTATTGAAAAGCGATTAATATAAGTTACTATTAGTATAGTGAATTCGAGATATTAAAAAGTGGCTATATGATAGCAATTTATAGGAGGAATTTTATTTTTGGATGCATTATTTGGAGTTGTAGGGGTTTTATTATTAGTAGTATCAATAATCAGTGTAGTAATTTTTGGGCTTTTATTAGCAGTGAAAAAGAATAATAGCAAAAAAAATTATAAACGAAAATTAAGAAATTCTAGTATTTTATTTGTAATTTCTATAGTACTCATTATTATCGCAGGAAGCCTATCACCATCTGAAAACAGTTCAAGTAAAAAGGATGAGACTACTTCTAGTAAGACAGTTGAGAAAAAAGAAAAGAAATCTGTGGCTTACACTTACGATAAAGCTGAAACTAAAGCCGATAGAAACGGTGATTTCTTAGTTAAAATTGAAGTTAAAGATGGTTATACACCAGAAATCGTTAAAGGTGCAAATGTAACTCTTAAAAAGAAAGATGACCATCATTATTTACTAAGCGGCACAGTTGATAAAAAGGAACAATCAGCAACATACAAGTTAAGTTTTACCGCTAATGATGATCAACAAACAATGAATCTTACTATTGATAATGCATTAGCTAAGAAAGCATATGTACAAAAACAAATTGCAGAAGCTAAGAAAAAAGTGAAAGAAACTGCCCTGAAAAATGAAAATACACTCTCATATGGGATGTTAAACAAATCCCAAGATAAATATGTTGGGAAGCCATATCACATTACTAAAGGCCACGTTATGCAAGCTATGGAAGACAACGGGAAGACAACTCTTTTAGTTCAATTGACTGATAAAGGTTATGGTATCTGGGACGATATCATCGCAGTCTATTATCCTAATACAACCGATGCTGTTGACAGTGATTTTGTAGAAATCTGGGGAACTTTAGGCCAAAAATGGAATTACACAACAAAAATCGGTGGTAGCAACTCCGTACCGACTATGAAGGCAGATACAATAAAAGTTATAGGCCATTCAAAATAGATATAAGCTGCTCATGTTTTATTCATTTGAAGTGAAAAACCAGAAAAAAAATTCTATATAAATAGTAATGAGTTCGGTCTTGCACCGGACTCATTTTTTAGTTTGTTTTATTTATGCAAAAAAAGAGAAAACTTTTAAGTGACTGCTCTTGCTCTAAGTAAAATTTCTTTATTACAGATTGTTCCATGTAATTATCTCTGCATCTTTTATGTCAACTTCTCCATAGGTTAATAAATGCGGGATAAATGCGAACAGACCAAATTTATTTCCCTTTTCCTTTTCATCTTTATAATATTCAACTGTCACTGAAGGGATTTCTTTCATTTCTTTATAATCATTAATATTTATGAAATTAATATCATCTTCATCTATATCATTATTGGGACCTCTGTATGTTTCCTTTGAATACATATAAATAGCATTCTTATTATTTTTTAAGTTTTGAATCGGTACTCTATAAAATTTGAGTTCCTCCTTAATTTGAATACCTAACTCAGTAAGAGCGTTATAGACATGATAAGGATGTAAAGGTGAGAAATGAATAACATCATTCCATAGACAATTCAATTTTGGAATTTGTCTTCTTAGAAGTTTTACCCTTTCCGGGTGATCAAAATATTTTTTAGAGTACTTTTCATATAATTCAGGGTGAGCCGTTTCCAATGAATTCAGAGAAATAAGTTTATCTCCCCTCATGTCTGCTGGAACCATATGATATATAAATTCTTGCATTACTTTTCCCCATCCCCCTGCTGAAATCAAAAAGTTAATCACATACTATTATTCTCTACTTTTAATCGTATTTCCTTGTTCAAGTTGGGAGAAATAGTTCTTTTACTTGGAACATAATTCTACTACAACTAAATCTATGAACTGTTACAACAAAACCTTCCTTCCAATTCATTTCTACTCTCTCTCGTATATTAGTAGTAAGAGCTCTTTCCG
>NZ_ML122593.1:0-15418 GCF_003844195.1 Rummeliibacillus sp. TYF005 | reverse complement strand
TTTTTTACTCTAACTTTTGGGGTGCAGCACCTTTCCATGTATCTTAAGGGGCTTTTTTATTTTTGATGCCAATTATACTTTTTCAGTTTTATACTTCTTAAAAAACTACGAGGAGGACTGAAAAAGCAGCTACATATGTGATACCAATTTTTATATATGATGAGGATAAATACGTTAATATCTATTGAATGTTAGATTAACTGGCGTTTTATAAAAAAGTAAAACAGGTTTTATCTATCTCTTGTATTTAATCAGCTTAATCCTTCGAGTAAATGCTTTTTTAACAGAAAATATTATACTTTTGAAATGATCTATCTATTTTTATATAATAGATTTTCCTTTTTATTACAATGGAAACGAATACATTTGGAAAATTAAATAAAATAATTACATAATAATAACATATTCATGAATAAAAAGACCCTTTTTAAAAATAAGTACACATTTTATACAAATTATATCCACAAAATGTTCAAAATGAGTCAATTAAATTATGGAATTAGGTTTTTTTTTATTTTTTTATTAAATATATGGAGGTATAATTCATTTGAATTAAAAAATGATTGAAAAACCTCAGGAGAAAAAGGCGCGAAAACCTGGGTGCCATTTTTCCACTATATAGGTTGTGGGAATATTATTATATTGTCCGTTTATATAACATGAGCTATTAAAACATTGAGTGAGTGTTATATACCTACAATCTATAACTGTAGCAAATTCAATCTATATTAATTCAGAAGGTAGTTTCAAATCTTAGAATGACGAATACTTCAATAAAACATTTTAAAAGCTTTATATTTTAATTGTTTTTTGAGAAGGGAGTACATTATGAAGAAAAAAGTTCTTATTATGCCGACAGTTATGGCTTTCTTGGCATTAATGTTGTCTGGCTGCCAACCTTTGATGATTTTTGATCCAAAAGGTCCGAATGCTAAGACTTTATCGGATACAATCATCTTATCCATAATAGTAATGGCTGTTATTTTATTAGTCGTTTATGTATTACTTGTTAATATGTTAACGAAATATCGTGCATCAAAACAAACAGCAGATTATGAACCTCCACACGAAGAGGGAAGTAAAGTATTGGAAATCACTTGGACAGTAATTCCAATTTTAATAGTAACCGTTTTAGCAATTGTAACGGTATTTACGACTTCTAAAGTTGAAAACCAACCAAAAGGTTATGGGGATAAAAAACCGCTTGTTGTTTATGCTTCATCATCTAACTGGAAATGGCACTTCAGCTATCCAGAACAAGGTATTGAAACAGTAAACTATGTGAACATCCCTACAGATCGACCAATTGAATTTAGATTGTATTCATTTGGACCAATCACAAGTTTCTGGATTCCTCAATTAGCAGGTCAAAAATATGCTATGAGCGATATGGTAACTAAAATACATTTAGCTGCTGATGAAGAAGGTTCATATATGGGTCGTAACTCAAACTTCAACGGTGAAGGATTTGCGAAAATGGAATTCGAAACACAAGCAATGTCACAAGATGACTTTGATGAATGGGTTAATGACGTAAAAACAAATGAACCAAAATTAACAGAAGCAAAATTCAATAAATTATTGAAAACATCTTTCGTAGGAAGAGAAAGTTTTTCTTCAACACACTTATCATTTAGTCCAGCTCCAATGGATATGAGCAAACACAATGATAGTAAAAAAGAAAAAGATGATTCAAAAGAGTCTCACGAAATGGAAGGAATGGATATGTCTCACTAGTTTTAGTGATCGATTTAAAAGATTACTAGACTATTGAGACAAGAAAGGAGTTACACACATGAGCATGGAAGAATTATTCGCGCCGATGAAAGAGCCGATGATTTTAGGTGCTGGGATAAGTATTGTAGTTGGTGCTATTGCGGTATTTGCAGGATTGACTTACTTCAAGAAGTGGGGCTGGCTTTACAAAAACTGGCTAACTACTGTCGATCATAAAAAAATCGGTGTCATGTATATCTTTGTAGCATTGGTTATGCTATTTAGAGGTGGTATTGATGCATTATTAATGCGTGCACAAACCGCTGTCCCAGAGAATGGCTTATTGAATGCGGAGCACTACAATGAAATATTCACAACTCATGGTTTAATCATGATTATCTTTATGGCGATGCCATTTATCATTGGTTTGATGAATGTCGTTGTACCATTACAAATTGGTGCACGAGATGTAGCATTTCCAAGATTAAATGCACTTAGCTTCTGGTTATTTGCAGCTGGTGCAGGTTTACTAAATATTTCCTTCGTAATTGGTGGTTCACCAAACGCAGGATGGTCTTCTTATTTCCCATTAGCAGGTATTGAATTTAACCCTGGTGTAGGGAATAACTATTATGCATGGGCTTTACAAATCTCTGGTTTGGGTACTCTAATGACAGGGATTAACTTTATCACAACAATTATGAAAATGCGTGCACCTGGTATGAAATTAATGAAAATGCCTATGTTTACTTGGTCAGCATTAATCACAAATATCATCATTACATTTGCATTCCCAGTATTAACTGTTGCACTTGCTTTGATGACTTTAGATCGTCAATTTGGTACTAAATTCTTCGCTATGCAAGATGGCGGTATGGATATGCTTTGGGCAAACTTATTCTGGGTTTGGGGACATCCTGAAGTATATATCGTTATTCTTCCAGCATTCGGTATCTTTAGTGAGGTTATTTCAACATTCTCACGTAAAAACTTATTTGGTTACACATCAATGGTATTTAGTATGGTATTAATCTCACTATTATCATTCATGGTATGGGTTCACCATTTCTACACAATGGGTCATGGTGTTATGGTTAATGGTATTTTCTCAACAACAACTATGTTGATCGCAGTTCCAACGGGTGTTAAAATCTTTAACTGGTTATTAACAATGCGACATGGGAAAATTTCATTTACTACACCTATGCTTTACGCATTAGCGTTTATTCCGATTTTCACAATCGGTGGTGTAACAGGGGTTATGCTTGCAATGGCAAGTGCCGACTATCAATATCACAACACAATGTTCTTAGTTGCTCACTTCCACTATGTATTAATCCCAGGTACAGTATTTGGTGTATTAGCTGGTTATCATTTCTGGTGGCCAAAAATCTTTGGTTTCCGCTTGAATGAAAAATTAGGTAAAGCAGCATTCTGGTGTATAGCAGTAGGATTTAATGTTGCATTCTTCCCTCTATTTATTTTAGGGTTAGATGGATATGCTCGTCGTATGTACACATACTCAGCAGATACAGGATTCGGTCCTTTGAATATGTTATCATTCGCTGGTGCTCTTGTGATGGCAGTAGGATTTATGTTAATTTGCTATAACATTTACTACAGCTTCCGTCATAGTCCACGCGATTTAAATGGCGATCCATGGGATGCACGTTCTCTTGAATGGGCAACTCATAGTCCAGTACCAGAATATAACTTTGCAATTGTACCAAAAATCAATCGTTTAGATGAATTCTGGTATGCGAAAAAAGAAGGTAGAGATATTACAGCAGGCAAATATGAACGTATTCATATGCCAAATAATAGTGGCGCTCCAATGTGGATGGCTGGTGTATTATTCTTATTCTCATTCTTCTTTGTATTTAGTGTATGGTCTTTAGTAATTGTATTTGCTATTGCAACATTAGGCTTTATGGCTTATCGTTCATTTGAAAAAGATGAAGGTCATCATATTGAAGTGGCTGAAATCGAAGCAACTGAACGTCGATTGAGAGGTGAACAATAATGTCAAAAGAAAATAAATCAGTTCCTTTAGAATACAGTACAGAAGAAAATGAATTGAAAATCTTTGGTTTCTGGGTTTTCCTTGGGGCCGAAATCCTTCTCTTTGCGACATTATTTAGTGTATACTTCGCATTAGTTGATCGCACAGGTTCAGGTCCAACAGGTAAAGAAATTTTTGAATTACCACCTGTATTAGTTGAAACATTCGTATTGTTAACAAGTAGTTTCTTAATTGGTTTAGGTGTTCATGCGATGCGTATTGGACGAACTAAAGCAATGATGGTTTTCTACATCTTAACTTTACTTCTAGGTGCTGTATTCCTAGGTGTAGAAATTAATGAGTTCTTAACATATATTCATGATGGCGCAACAATTCAAACTAATGCCTTCATGTCTTCATTAATGACATTACTAGGTACCCATGGTGCTCACGTAACATTCGGTCTTCTATGGGGTTCAGGCATCTTAATGCAAATTAAAAAACGTGGTTTAAATGCTAAAACAGCAAACAAAGCATTTATCTTCTCACTATACTGGCACTTCCTTGATGTTGTATGGATCTTCATCTTCAGCTTTGTTTACTTGAAAGGAGTGTTGTAAAAATGAAAGAACTATTTCCTAAAGAACATGTAATGGGCTTTGTCGGTTCTCTTGTTTTAACACTCGCAGCACTAACCGTAGTGATGTTTAAAGGAATGTCTAACGGTGTTGCCATGACAGTTCTTCTTGTAACAGCAGCTGCACAAGCGCTTGTTCAATTAGTATTATTTATGCATATTGGTGAAACAGAAGATAAAAAAGCTTTATATGCTACAATTATTTACTCAGTTGTAGTTGGTTTAATCACTGTGTTTGGTACATTGTTAGCCATGGTTTGGGGATATATGTAATACTGACAAAATGAAGAAGCAGTCTAACATTTAGATGTTAGACTGCTTTTTTACATTTCATCAGTAAATTGGTTGAGCAATACAGCCAACCATTTTAAATGATTGGTAGTCGTAAGATTTGATGCCATCCCTAATAAGATGGCTTTTCTTGGGGAATCTTTTTGTAATTCTTCAATGATCATATCAAAGGTGTCAATGAGAAAACTATTATCTAGATAATTTTCTTTACAATTTTTAATTTCGTCAATAATGTTTTTCTTTTCAATACGTTGTACGTTTCGTGGATTATGTTCATACATTTCCTTTGTTATCAGTGGAGGTACATTTGCCTCAACAAGTAGATCAATACGATTCACAAAGTATTTACTCAATTGATAATAATCAACTTTTTGTTTTTGCATAACTATGAATTCAGCGTATCCTTTCATCATACTTCGAATACATATTAGTAAATCATATTGAGTTTCTTCTATTTTAGATTGATACACTTCTTTAAGAATCGTTAGGGTCATGTGATCAGCAATTCTAAAATGATTATGAATTTTTTCTGAAACATTTTCATCTACAATTTTGATAAGTTCACGTATATGAGATGAGATAAAAGGTGAATTTTTTTCAAAAAAATGAAATGATAACATAAAGTATTGTGTTAATTTTTCTTTTGGGTCAACTTGTAGATTTAGTAGGTCCTGATATTTTGAAGTCATTTCTTGAATAATATACTCAACAATTGCAATTAGCAGTTCTTCTTTAGATTTAAATGAAAGATAAAATGCGCCTTTTGATATCCCACATGCATTTGTTATATCTTGTATGGATGTAGATGCTATTGATCGTTCAGATAAGATCTCTATGGATTTCTCAATAATTAGATCACGTTTAGACATATTTTCACTCTTTCTATGATTCTTACTATAGTATAGTTTGACTTTTGACTTATTGGTCATTATTATATTGAATAGTGACCGATAAGTCAAAAAAGGACGGTGTAAAATGAATTCGCTGATTAAATTTGTTTTAAAAAATAAACTAGCTGTATGGCTTCTAACGATTATTGTGGCTGCTGCAGGCGTATATTCAGGAACAAAAATGAAGTTAGAAACTATACCAGATATTACAGTTCCGATTGCTACTGTAACAACTGTCTATCCTGGAGCAACGCCACAACAAGTTGCTGATGATATTTCGATTCCTTTTGAAAAGGCAGTAAACCATTTGAAAGGTGTTTCAGCTGTTTACTCCAATTCATATCAAAATGCTTCTAGTCTACAAATAGAATTTAAATATGAGACGGATATGAAAGAAGCAGTTAGTGATATAAAGGAAGCACTTGAAAAGGTAGAACTACCAGAAACAGCTCAAAAACCTACTGTAGATCGAGTGAATATTAATGCTTTTCCTGTTGTTGCGTTAAGTGTTGCCAATAAAGATCAATCTATAGCAGATTTAACAAAAACAACAGAAAATTATTTTGTACCAAAACTTGAGGGAGTAGATGGTGTTGCATCTGTAACAGTATCTGGTCAACAAGTAGAAAAAGTAGAGTTAACTTACGATCAAAAGAAATTAGCTAAATACGGTCTTACAGAAGACACTATTAAACAATATGTTCAAGCAATGGACACCCAAGTACCATTAGGTATGTTCCAATTCAAAGATGAGGAACAATCAGTTGTTGTTGATGGGAAAATGACAACAATAAAAGATTTGAAAAATTTAGAAATACCTGTAACGATGCAAAGTGCTTCTGCCAATGCACAAGCAGCTCAAGCACAGGCAAAAGCAGCTCAAGCAAATGTACAAGGAGCGGCAAGTGCAAAAGCTTTCCAACAAACTAAACCATTTGTGAAATTAGGGGAATTAGCATCTATTAAAGTCATTGGTGATGTAGAGTCAGTTTCGCGTACAAATGGACAATCAGCTATTGCAGTTCAAGTTGTTAAATCTCAAGAAGCAAATACAGTTGATGTTGTAAATGATATTAAGGATGAAGCGAAGAAGTTTGAAAAAGAAAACAAAGGTATGGATATTGAGGTAACGCTCGATCAAGGACAACCGATAGAAGATTCTGTTCAAACGATGCTCGATAAGGCATTATTCGGGGCAATTTTCGCCGTTATCATTATTATGTTGTTCTTACGTAATGTTCGTTCAACTATTATTTCAATTATTTCAATTCCAATGTCATTATTAATTGCTGTTACTGTACTAAAACAAATGGATATTTCGTTGAATATGATGACATTAGGTGCGATGACAGTTGCGATTGGTCGGGTAATCGATGATTCAATTGTGGTTGTCGAAAATATCTATCGAAGAATTTATCTAGAAGATGAAAAGTTACATGGGCGTGCTTTGATCAGAGAAGCAACTATTGAAATGTTCAAACCTATCTTATCTTCAACAATAGTCACAATTGCGGTATTCTTACCACTTGGTCTAGTAGGTGGCATGGTAGGTGAATTATTCTTACCGTTTGGTTTAACAATGGCGTTTGCATTAATCGCATCCCTAATTGTCGCGATTACAATTGTTCCAGTTTTAGCGCATACATTGTTTAAAAAAGAGTTATATGGTAACAAAAAAACGAAAAAAGAAGAACATGGTAAATTATCGAGAGGTTATAAACGTATTTTATCATGGGTATTAGATCATAAATGGACCACATCTATTATTTCGATAGTAATTTTAGTCGCAAGCTTATTCTTAACTCCTCTCGTTGGTTTTAGTTTCTTACCAGATGACCAACAAAAAATGGTGTACTTAACATACACACCTGAACCTGGTGAAACACGAGACAAAGTCATTGATGATGTAGAAGTTATTGAAAAAATGATTATGGACAAAAAAGATGTTAAAACAGTTCAATCTTCAATTGGTGGATCTAATCCAATGATGCCTGGTGCATCGAATGGTGCATTAGTTTATGTTATCTATGATACAGATACAGAAAACTTTGGCGATGTAAAAGAAAAACTTATTAAAGAAGTTCTTGCTGTCAATCAAAAAGGTACTTGGAAGAGCCAAGATTTCACATCTACAGGATCAAGTAACGAACTCTCTTACTCTGTTTATGGTAATACGGTTGAAGATATTAGACCGGTTATAAAAGACATTGAAAAATTAATGAAGAAACAAGATAACTTAAAAGATGTTAAAACTTCACTTGCTGAGAACTATGCAGAAAAAACATTAGTAATTGACCAAGATAAAGTTAAAGCTCTAGGGTTGACAACTGGCCAAATTGCAATGGCGATTAATCCAAATACACAAACAGAAGTTTTAACCACTGTAACTAAGGATGGTAAAGAACTAGATGTGAATGTGCATAAGGAAGCCGCATCCCCTGAAAAGTTCCAAGAAGTTTTAAATGAAGAACTTGAAACACCAGTAGGTAAAAAAGTAAAAGTATCTGATGTTGTGAAAGTAAAAGAGGGAACTACATCAACTCAAGTTAACCGTAGTAAAGGTAAAATTTATGCAAATGTTACCGCTACTGTAACGTCAAAAGATATTACAAAAGCATCTTCAGCAGTTCAAAAAGATATTGATAAATTAGACATACCGAATAATGTCAATGTCGATACCGGTGGCGTTGCAGAAGATATGAATGAAGCCTTCTCTAAATTAGGTTTAGCAATCGCTGCAGCAATTGCCATTGTTTACTTCACGCTAGTTGTTACATTTGGTGAAGGTTTAGCACCATTTGCAATCCTATTCTCACTACCATTTACAGTGATTGGTGCACTTGTTGCCTTGTATATTTCAGGTGAAACAATTAGTGTATCCTCTCTGATTGGATTATTAATGTTAATAGGTATTGTTGTAACCAACGCCATTGTATTAGTCGATCGTATCATCCATATGGAACATGCAGGTATGACCATGCGTGAAGCAATATTAGAAGCAGGTGCAACACGTTTACGACCAATTCTAATGACAGCTATCGCAACAATTGGTGCGTTAATCCCATTAGCAATCGGTGCTGAAGGTGGCGGCCTTATTTCTAAAGGCGTAGGGGTTACTGTTATTGGTGGATTAATCAGTTCTACAATTTTAACATTAGTAATTGTACCTTTAGTATACGAATTGATTTCTAAAATCTTGAAGAAAGACCGTGCACACGAGAATAAAGAAGACTAAAATATATACCAATAAATCACAAGTCAGTTTTTGTAGAATATTCTACAAAGACTGGCTTTTTTATATCAGTCTTTTAGAAGAAATAAACTAGACAAATTTAGAATATTTTGATAAATTGTACTATATTAGTATGGGATGGGGTGTTCTGTTATGCAACAGAGAGGGTTGAAATATTTGAAAATTTTAAGCCAAGTAGCATTCTTATATGTATTATCTGAGTGTGGAAAATTGCTGATGGGAGCTTTACATATTAAATTTCCGGGGAGTATTGTAGGACTAATCTTATTGTTTGTGTTACTTGCTACAAAAATAATTCCTGAGAGTTGGATTTCCAGCGGAGCTGAAACATTACTAGCGTATATGACATTGTTTTTTATTCCAGTAACAGTAGGAATTGTAGATTATCCAGAGCTTATTTCTTGGCAGGGGCTCATTATTATTGGAATTATCTTAGTTAGTACAATACTGTCTATTGTTGCATCAGGAAGAGCTACGCAATTAGTTGAAAATCATATAGAAAAGCAATCAGAAAATTTAGTAGAACCTATTGTGGAAACGACTATTGAAAAAATACAACAAAAAGGGGAGTTATAAAATGATAGCGATAACCGTTTGTGTGGCAACATTACTTGTGTTTTTTCTGATGAAAAAGGTTTATACGCATTTTTATCATCCTATCCTTTTCCCTGTATTTACAAGTGCGATTATTATCGTCAGTGTATTATTAGTATTCCAGATTCCGTATGAAACATATATGATAGGAGGACAATGGATTGATCGGCTTCTTGGGCCTACAGTGGTAAGTTTAGCTTTGCCATTGTATAGACAACGAGAGCTTATTATTAAGAATTATAAAGCAATCTTAACAGGAATCGGATCAGCGTTATTTTGTGGTATTGCTATTGTAATAGCACTTGCAGGTGTATTACATCTAAAAAATGAGTATTTAATGACGCTTATTCCAAAATCTATAACATCACCAGTTGCAATGCAGATTAGTAAAGTGATAGATGGGAATCCTACACTAGCTGCAGTATTTGTAATTATAACTGGAATAATTGGTGCAATCATTGGTCCATTCATCTATAAAATTTGTAAAATTGAAACGCCAATTGCAAAGGGTGTCTCTATGGGAAGTAGTGCTCATGGAATAGGTGTTGGAAAATTAACAGAATATGGTGAAAAGACATTATCTATGGGATCTGTATCGATGACATTAACGGCCGTATTGGGTTCAATAATATTACCTTTATTTGTCATAATATTTTTTTAGAATAAAGTCATTTTCCAGGGAATATACTATTTATTAATAACGAAAAGTTGCAGACCTTTCGCTATACAGTTTACAATATTAATGAAGTCTCAATATTTAATATTATGAAGAGGTGGCTTGCCATATGGAATACTCATACCCATTTTCAACAGAGTGGTCTACTGATGAAATTGTTGATGTAATCGCATTTTTTCAAACAATTGAAAAGGCATATGAAAAAGGTGTAAAACGAGAAGAAGTATTATCGAAATATCGTAGATTTAAAGAAATTGTTCCATCTATGGCAGAAGAAAAAACAATTTTTCGCGATTTTGAAGATGAAAGTGGTTATGGAAGCTACGAGATTGTTAAACAGACAAAAACAAGTCAAAATGGTACAATTATTAAAGGAACAACAGTGAAACGTAGAAGATAACAAAAAGCAATCGGTCTGCTCAAAAAAGAGAATTACCGATTGCTTTTTCGCTACACATTTACCATTGTTTTGTAAATAGGCAATAATGCATCAAATGTTTCTTCTACTGTTGTCGCGAATTCTTCCGCGGATAGATTAACAGATTGTTCTCTAGGGATTTGAATGCCGATCATAAACTCGCCTTTTTTAACATCTCGTAGTCGTTCCAAAAGTTTTTCAAGTGAACCATCTGTTATTGCGTCACTTAATGAAATGCCATTTGGATCAAAATGGTCGCCAGAAATATAAAAATCACCTGGAACTTCGCTAAAAATATTCAGATTTTTCAATAAACTATTTGCTATTTCTTTCTTTGTTGGAGCTTCGTAAATAGAGCATAATATGATAAAAATATGCGTTTTAAAAAGTCCAATTTCAAAATGAGGAAGTGCTTTATAGCCTCTTTTATTTGGTGCGAAAGCAACCCAACTATCGATGGGAGGATTTACTTTACGTCTTGCATGTTTTGCAACATGCGGGAAAAATTCTTCACCCGTTTTAACTGAAAAGTATGTACTATATGTTGTTCCTAATTCTTCAAATTTAGGGCGTACATGCTTGATAAGCTCTGACATTCGTTCTTCAAGACCAGGCGTTGTAAAAACATCAAAGTCTTGGTTAGTCCATTTTACAGTCACTTTTTTTCTCTCCTTTTTCAACTTTATGTTTATTTTATTTCAAAAATGGGAAAAAATCTTGTAGAAGGACTTACCAAACGTAATAAAGTGAATATAATGTAGAAAATGGTCAGAAAATTCTATTTTCTGATGTTGAACCTCAAATTTTAAGGAGTTGATTTGCATGAAACAAGTCGTTCATATCATTCGTAAAGTTGATTTTGAAAAGCAATATATTAAAGGACTCCATCTTGAGGTGGATTATGAATTAGCTACTTTATTTGATGCAATGCAATTGAATGATGCAAAACAAATTGCTCAAAGTAAGGCGAGGTTAGCTGAAATTCATATGGAACTGGAGGCATTTCATGCGTTCGCCTAGAGAAACCTCAAATATTTTAACATGACACTTGCTTTTCATTATGAGAAGCAGGTGTCTTTTTTGTTATAATGAAAAGAATAACAATAACTCTGTATTTTGGGGAAGGTGTGGTAACGATGGGGATTGCTGAAGTTCATCAATTTGCAAAGTCAATTATAATAGAAGCAGGAGAACGTATCCGGCATTCATTTTCAGAAAAGTGGAAAATTGAAACAAAAGCTGATGCCAATGATTTAGTAACCAATATAGATCGAGAAACTGAAGTATTTTTTATACAAAAGATTAAAGAGTTCGATCCCTCCTACAAAATTTTAGGTGAAGAAGGAATGGGGGAGAAGATTGATTCACTTGAAGGGGTTGTTTGGATAGTCGACCCAATTGATGGGACTATGAATTTTATTCGACAACATCGAAACTTTGCTATTTCAGTTGGTATTTATATGAATGGAATAGGGAAACTTGGATATATATATGATGTGATGAGAAATCAGATGTACTACGCAATTGAAGGTAAGGGTGCTTTTATGAATGATGTACCATTAAAACCACTCAAACCAATTTCGTTAGATAAATCAATCATTGGCGTAAATGCAGTTTGGGTAACTCCAAATAAGAGAATCGAGCATGAACCTATGATAGAGCTTATTCGGAAGGTTAGAGGGACAAGATCTTATGGTTCTGCATCGTTAGAAATTGCATCAGTTGCAAGTGGAAGAATGGATGCCTATCTATCATTACGGTTATCTCCTTGGGATATTGCTGGTGGTGCAGTAATTGCTAATGAAGTAGGAGCAATTGCGAGTAATCTAGTAAACAAACCGATTAAT
Organism: Rummeliibacillus sp. TYF005; assembly: GCF_003844195.1. NCBI lineage: Bacteria > Bacillati > Bacillota > Bacilli > Caryophanales > Caryophanaceae > Rummeliibacillus > Rummeliibacillus sp. TYF005. The sequence goes on along the minus strand of NZ_ML122593.1, from coordinate 3,094 downwards.
CTGTTAAAACAAGATGGATTTATTATTGCAAATCCTTCTATTCATGAGGAAATTATTGAACATTATATTAAATTAAAATAGTATTCTAAAAAAAGAGATTGTCCCAAAGCAATTAATTGGGGCAATCTCTTTTATATATTGATGCTACTAGACACTCGAGGTCGCTTCGACTTNTCGGTCGAAAGCTGAAAAGATGCTTTCGATTCGAAGTCTCCAGCGCAAGTCGTGTCTAAACGAGCCGCTTCCGCTTTTATTATATCCAGCTCCATGCGCTAGCCCTTCGAGTCGTTTCGGTCTCTCGGTCGAAAGCTGGAAATATGCTTTCGATTCGAGCCCTCCAACGCACTTCAGGGCTAAACGAGCGCATTCCGCTTTTATTACAATAATCCTTTGTCGCGGAATTGGCGTTTTGTTTTAAATGCTAATCCAAAGACGACACAAACTGCTATAATACCACCAATAATACCTAAAATACTACTAGCAGCGATTGCATATCCGATTGAACACATGGCTAAAATTCCTGCTAATGCAAAGATAGCCATGACGATTTTTGCTTTATTCATTATAATCCTCCAAAAAAATATTTGTTATAATTCTATTGTCAAACGAAATAATAAGATTATCAAGGATTTCATGACTAATAAATAAAAAAGTTGAAAAAGTAAGTGAAAAAAAGACAATTCCCTGTTTTTTATGTTATAATAGCAAAGTTATGGACTCGAAAAAAGAATGTGGAGTGGAACAATGACAAATTTAAGAGAAGATCTCAGAAATATAGCAATTATTGCCCACGTCGACCATGGTAAAACAACTTTAGTCGACCAATTATTAAAACAATCAGGTACATTCCGTTCAAACGAACATGTTGAAGAACGTGCAATGGACTCTAATGATATTGAACGTGAACGTGGTATTACAATTCTAGCCAAAAACACAGCCGTTCATTATGGAAATACTAAAATTAACATTTTAGATACACCAGGACATGCCGATTTTGGTGGAGAAGTAGAACGTATCTTAAAAATGGTAGATGGCGTTTTACTAGTTGTTGATGCTTATGAAGGTTGTATGCCTCAAACTCGTTTCGTTCTTAAAAAAGCTTTAGAACAAAAACTTACACCAATCGTAGTCGTTAACAAAGTCGATAAAGATTCTGCTCGTCCAGAAGAAGTTGTAGACGAAGTTTTAGACTTATTAATCGAATTAGGTGCCGATGAAGATCAATTAGAATTCCCAGTAGTTTTCGCTTCAGGTGTAAACGGGACTGCTTCTTTAGATCCAGATCCTGCTAAACAAGAATCTGATATGAAATGTCTATTTGAAGAAATTATTCGTCACATTCCAGCACCTGCTGACACTCGTGAAGAACCATTACAATTCCAAGTTGCATTACTTGACTACAATGACTTCGTTGGTCGTATCGGTATTGGACGTGTATTCCGTGGTACTATCCATGTAGGTCAATCTGTAGCACTATCTAAATTAGATGGTACAGTGAAAAACTTCCGTGTAACAAAAATCTTTGGTTTCTTCGGTTTAAAACGTGAAGAAATTCAAGAAGCATATGCGGGTGATTTAATCGCTGTTTCTGGTATGGAAGAAATCAATGTAGGTGAAACAGTTTGTCCACAAGATAACATTGAACCATTACCACCAATGCGTATTGATGAACCAACTTTACAAATGACTTTCTTGGTAAATAACTCACCATTCGCAGGTCGTGAAGGTAAATGGGTTACAGCTCGTAAAATTGAAGAACGTTTAAATGCACAATTACAAACAGATGTATCTTTACGTGTAGATCCAACTGATTCACCGGATGCATGGACAGTTTCTGGTCGTGGTGAACTTCACTTATCTATCCTTGTAGAAAACATGCGTCGTGAAGGTTATGAATTACAAGTATCTAAACCAAAAGTTATCATCAGAGAAATTGATGGCGTTAAATGTGAACCAGTAGAACGTGTACAAATTGACGTACCAGAAGATTGCGTTGGTTCAATTATTGAATCATTAGGTGATCGTAAAGGTGAAATGCAAGATATGATCAATGAAGGTAACGGACAAGTACGTTTAATCTTTATGGTCCCTGCACGTGGATTAATCGGTTACACAACTGAATTTATGTCATTAACTAAAGGTTTCGGTATTATTAACCATACTTTCGATTCTTATCAACCAGTAGCATCTGGTCGTGTTGGTGGTCGTCGTAATGGTGCCCTTGTTTCTATGGAAACTGGTAAATCTACAACTTACGGTATGATGCAAGTAGAAGACCGTGGTGTATTATTCGTAGAACCTGGTACTGAAATTTACGAAGGTATGATCGTAGGTCAAAACTCACGTGATAACGACATAACTGTTAACATCACTAAAATGAAACAAAAAACAAATGTCCGTTCTTCTAATAAAGACCAAACAAATGTTATTAAAACACCAAAAATCTTAACTCTTGAAGAAGCGTTAGAATTCTTGGACGATGATGAATACTTAGAAGTTACACCAGAATCTATTCGTCTTCGTAAACAAATTCTTAACAAAAACGAACGTGAAAAAGCTGCTAAAAAACATCGTAGCGCTGAATAATAATTTCACTAGACGGGGAGATGTTAATCTTGTTTAATTCCGGTTTCCTATTAAAACTGAATTTTATGCAAGCTGGTGCATCTACTTCTACAGATGGTCATGACCAAGTTTTTAATCGTATGTCCGGTGTAGCTCGCTATATCTACGAGTATGCACCAAATTATACGATTGCAGGTTATATTCTTTTAGCTGTTATCTTTGTTTTGACGGCAATTGTGTATCATCTTGGATTTGCAAGATCTGCACTTAAAGCATGGCAAACAGCTGTGATTTACGTGTTCTTGTTCTTAGGCTGTATTATTTTAACGTTTTTAGCTTTCTTCTTACCGATGGTAGAAGGATTGATCGTTGCTGCTTTAGTGTTAATCATCTACAAGGTACGTCTACGTAGAGATAAGAAAAAAGAAGCTACTTCATAAAAAAAGAGTTGCCCTTTTCGGGCAACTCTTTTTTTATGAATAGGATAATGGATTTCTTTAGGTTCTATACTAATTGTTGGGGTTGTCAA
>NZ_ML122592.1:0-15501 GCF_003844195.1 Rummeliibacillus sp. TYF005 | reverse complement strand
ACATCTTGCTTGTTCAGTTTTCAAGGTTCATGTTCAATCGCTGTCAGTAACTTAATTATTATATCAAACAACTTATTTTTTGTCAAGAACTTTTTTTAAAAAATCTTTGCTAATCTATAGTTGTCATTGATTAATTTTCATCGTTTCTAAACGACTTATATATTATATCAATATGATTTTTATTTGTCAAGATTTTTTAAATCTTTTCTAAAAGAAATGTGTTAATTAAATTAACAGCTCAATTAATATAACACAATATCATTGTATGTACAAGCTATTTCAGAAAAATAAACTTAGCTTTTCTAAAATAATATTTATTCACAATCTAATATTCATCAATATAATGATATTAGAACATTTTATATGCTAGGAAAGTAAACAAAAGCGACGTTCTCTTTGTCCAAGTGAACGTCGCTTAAGGTATTCTTATAAATTAGTCACGTGCTCGCATTAATGGGAATAATAATACATCACGAATAGATTGAGAGTTTGTCAAAAGCATAATCATACGGTCAATACCAATACCTAAGCCACCAGTAGGTGCCATACCATATTCTAAAGCTTCTAAGAAATCTTCATCCATTTCATGAGCTTCATCATTACCTAGCTCTTTTTCACGCATTTGCGCTTCAAATCGTTGACGTTGATCGATAGGATCATTTAGTTCAGTAAATGCATTTGCATGTTCGCGACGTACGATAAATAATTCGAAACGGTCAGTGAATCGTGGATCTTCAGCATTTTTCTTAGCAAGTGGAGAAATCTCAACTGGATGTCCATAAACAAAAGTTGGTTGGATTAATGTTTCTTCAACTTTTTGCTCGAAGAATTCATTGATGATATGTCCCACTTCCATACTATCTTTAATATCAACGTGATGTTCACGAGCAAGAATTTGCGCTTCTTCTTTCGTCATTTCTTTCCAGAAGTCTACTCCTGTAGCTTCTTTAACTGCATCTACCATGTGTAGACGTTTCCAGCCTTTAGAAAGATCAATTGTATTTTCACCATATTGAACTTGAGTTGTTCCAAGCACTTCTTGAGCAACATGTCCAAATAAGTCTTCAGTAAGGTCCATTATGTCATGGAAATCTGCATATGCTTCGTATAATTCAAGAAGTGTAAACTCTGGGTTATGACGAGTAGAAACACCTTCATTACGGAAAACACGTCCGATTTCATATACCTTTTCAAGACCGCCTACAATTAAGCGTTTTAAGTATAGTTCAATTGCAATACGCATATACATTGTTGCATCTAATGCGTTATGATGTGTAACGAATGGACGAGCTGCTGCTCCTCCTGCTACAGAGTTTAACATTGGAGTTTCAACTTCAAGGTAACCCTTGTTATCTAAGAAATTGCGGATAGAACGAATGATTTGACTACGTGTAATAAATGTTTGTTTACTATCTTCATTCGTAATTAAATCTAAATAACGTTGACGGTAACGTTGTTCTACATCTTGTAAGCCATGGAATTTCTCAGGTAATGGTCGTAAAGACTTAGATAGGAAAGTGAATTCTAATGCTTTAACAGTTAGTTCACCTACATGTGTTTTAAAGATTGTACCTTTAATACCTACGATATCTCCAAGATCAGCGTGTTTAAAGATATCATACGCTTCTTCACCAATTGCATCTTTTCGTACGTAAATTTGGATTTGACCACCAAGATCTTGGATATTAGCAAATCCAACTTTGCCTTTACTACGTTTTGTCATAATACGTCCAGCAATGATCACTTGTTCTAGATGATCATTTTCTTCTAACTCTTCTTTTGATAAGTCAGCATATTGTTCTTTTAATTCGTTGGAAAGATGTGTGCGTTCAAAACGTTGACCGAATGGGTCTAAGCCTTGTTCTCTTATAGAATCCATTTTTTGGCGTCTCACCAAAAGTTGGTCATTTAATTCTTCTGCCACGATTTTCACTCCTTATATTTGTTCCGCTAAGCAGTCCATAATGTATTTATTGTACACAATTTTCTGTGATGAATCACGTCTTTCTACTCATTTCTCTGCTAAATCTAATATTATATATGACATAGAGAATAAGAAGTGATTCAAAACTACGTGTAAATAGTATTAAAAAAAAATAATACCTTAAGTTGTTATAAAGTAAGCATTTGAGGGTGTCTTAAAGCACTTTCCACTTGTAAGACACTCTCTAAAAGCATTTATCTCTATCACACGATTTCAATTGATTGAGCAGTTTCTTCGCGTCCTTCAACTTCCTCAACAAGTTCGTTCAAAATTGCATGTAGCTCTAATGCAGATTCTGCCTGATTGATAAGGTTTCTTGCCTTGCCATTTCCACGTACCCCTTTTAAATACCAAGAGGCATGTTTGCGCATTTCACGCACAGCAATTTTTTCTCCTTTAAGTTTCATCAAACGATCAAAGTGTAAGAGGCAGACATCTATCTTCTCACGAATTGGTGGTTCAGGCATAAGTTTTCCTGATTTTAAATATTCAACCGTACGATAGATCATCCATGGATTTCCAAGCGCTGCACGACCAATCATAACACCATCAGCACCTGTATATTCTAAAAGGCGTTTAGCATCTTCTGGTGTTTCAACATCACCATTCCCGATAAATGGAATATTAATGTTTTCTTTTACTTCTTTTAAAATATCCCAATTCGCTTTTCCTTCATACATTTGAAGGCGTGTGCGACCATGCATTGCAATGGCAGAAGCCCCTGCACGTTCTGCAGCCTGTGCATTTTTTACGGCGAAGACATGATCTTCGTCCCAACCAATACGCATTTTACAACTTACAGGTTTATCGACAGCATCTACAACTGCTGAAACCATTTCATAGATTTTATTTGGATCTAGCAACCATTTAGCTCCCGCTTCACATTTGATAATCTTATTAACTGGACATCCCATATTGATATCAATAATATCAGCTGTCGTATATTTATCTACATATTGCGCAGCTTCAACTAATGTTTCCTTGTTACCGCCAAAGATTTGAAGCGAAAGAGGGTTTTCACGTTCATCAATATAAAGCATATTCATCGTTTTACTATTACGTTGTACAATCCCTTTATCGGATATCATTTCAGCATATACTAAACCTGCTCCAAATTCTTTAACTGTAAGGCGAAATGCTGAATTACAGACACCTGCCATGGGAGCAAGTACAACACGGTTGTCCATGATTATATCGCCAATTTTAAACGGTTTGTCGTTAGTTAATGTCACCGTTTATCCTCCTTCGTAGGCGAATATTAAATTTCACCTTTAAGTTCGTTTATATTTATCTTAAGATTTTTCGCTATAATTTTTAGTTCATCTTCAGTCGCCTGGCGTTCTCCCCTTTCGATTTTCCCTAAAATCGAAAGGGGTATACCTGTTAATTTAGCAAATTCGTCTTGATTTATCCTTTTGAGTTTTCTGAAAGCACGAATTCTGATACCCCAGTGACTGTTTTCCATCGTCTAACGCCTTCTTTTCCAACTAGTTCAAGCATCGTTCTTAATGCCAGGCCTGTAGGAGGGTATATTAGATTTGGATCAATCTCAAGTAAAGGTACAAGAACAAAGGCACGTTCATGCATACGAGGATGCGGAACGATCAGTGTCTCCGTCTCAATATTGTCATGATTATAGAACAAAATGTCAAGGTCTATCGTTCGTGGCCCCCAACGAATAATTCTCACTCTTTTTAATGCCTGTTCAATTTTTTGACATTCCTCCAACATCTCTTGAGCAGGTAATGTAGTGCGCACCTGAACTACCATATTCAAAAATAAATCTTGATTCGTATATCCTACGGGGTCGGTTTCATAAATTGATGAAAGTTTAACAACTTCAATTTCCTTCTGTTGTTGCAATAGTTGCACAGCATGACGCAATGTTTCCTCTTTATCCCCCATATTGGATCCTAATGAGATATAGACTTCGTTCATGCAAACACTCCTCTAGTTATTTCAACAGATACTTCTCTGTAATGACCAGGAATAGGCGGATCTGGTTTAATTATTTCTACTCTAATCCCTTTCACACTATCAGGATAAGCATCTCTTATTTCTTTTGCAACCGTTTCTGCAACAGTTTCAATTAATTTATATGGTTTACCTTCAACAACTTTTTTGCAAATATCATAAACCTCTGCATAACTTACTGTATGTTCAAGGTTGTCCGTTTCACCTGCATGTTGTAAATCTGTAGCTATAGCTAATGTGACACGGAATCTTTGGCCAAGCTTCGTTTCTTCTGGTAACACTCCATGATAACCGTAGAATTCCATATCTTTAACATGAATATAATCCATTACGTTCCTCCTCGTAACATTTCAATAACATTTCAAACTTTAACCATAATTACTTTAATGCATCCATCATTTTCATCATTCTTGCAATTGGTTTTACATCATGAACGCGTACCATATGACAGCCTTTGTCGACTCCATAACAACATGTAGCTCCAGTACCTTCCATACGCTCTTCTACTGGAAGATCAAGTACTGTTCCAATCATACGCTTACGAGATGTTGCTAGTAATACTGGGTACCCCATATCTACAAGGTTCGGTAATGCCTTCATCATTTCAATATTTTGCTCATGCGATTTCGCAAAACCAATACCAGGATCTAACCAAATATATTCATCTTTGACGCCAGCTTCACTTGCAATTTGAATACTTTTTTCTAAATCACTTTTGGCATCCGCCCAAAAATTATTGCTGTAAGCCTCATCTTTACGATTATGCATTAAGATAATTGGTACGTTAAGTTCTGCAGCTACTTTAGCAATTTCCGGGTCATATTGAGCACCCCAAATATCATTGATAATATGTGCACCTGCTTCAATAGCAGCACGTGCAACTTCCGATTTAAATGTATCAACTGAAATTAATACATCCACTTCGGAGCGAATTGCTTTAATAGCAGGAATAACACGTTTTAACTCTTCCTCTGCAGAAATAGGTGTATGACCTGGTCGTGTAGATTCACCACCAATATCTATAATATTAGCACCATCGGCAACCATTTCTTTTGCATGTTTAACCGCATTATCGACAGAGTTATACTTACCACCATCCGAAAAAGAGTCAGGTGTAACATTTAAAATACCCATAACAAACGTTTTTTTAGCAAAATCCAATCTATGACCATCTATTGTTAGTACTTTATACTTTTCAAGATTCATTTTCCTACTCCCTTTCAAATTAGATAATATATCCTTTTTATAAATACGCTTTACCCTTTATAGCTAATTTTCTTCTTACCATTATTCCTTTTATATCTAGCAAAGCTAGCTATCGTAATCGTTGGAGCGACCATTGATGTAAATAAACCATCTATTATTCCCCAGAAAATAAAGAAAGCTCCCCCTATTCTTAAATAGCTTGTCGCTAAAGTAGAAACTGTGCTCTATACAATCTTTTTTATCTCTATTATAGCATTCTTACATATGCTGAAAATGTACATAAGAATTCTAAACACACTAATCTTTCTTCAGTATAACAACACCTATTCATGAAACATAGATATAGAATTTATCAAAAGTACTCCCTAAGAATGGCCAATTTGAATATATTTACATTAACAAGCTAAATTCATCTCAACAAAAAGAGCATCCGATATTTTCGGATGCTCTTTTTAAATATATAAATTTATGATTAATCGTCGTAACGATATAATGGTGTACTAAAGTAACGTTCACCAGTATCAGGAAGAAGCGCTAAAACATTTTTGCCTTTTCCAAGACGTTTTGCTGTTTCAATTGCTGCATACATAGCTGCACCTGCAGAAATACCAGCTAATACACCTTCTTCTCTTGCTACTTTACGAGCTGTTTCAAATGCATCTTCATTTTCAACTGGGAAAATAGAAGTGTAAGCTTCAGTGTTTAATACTTCTGGTACAAATCCAGCACCAATACCTTGGATTTTATGTGGACCTGGTTTACCACCTGAAAGAACAGGAGAATCTTTTGGTTCTACCGCGATTACTTCAATGTCAGGGAATTTTTCTTTTAGTACTTCACCAGTACCTGTTACTGTACCACCAGTACCAACTCCTGCGATAAATGCATCTAAGCTTAAACCATCAAATGCTTCAATAATTTCAGGACCAGTAGTTAAACGGTGTGCTTCAACATTTGCTGGATTTTCAAATTGTTGAGGTACGAACCAACCATTCTCGTTTGATAACTCTTCCGCTTTAGCAATTGCACCTTTCATGCCATCTGCTCCTGGAGTTAAAACTAATTCTGCACCATAAGCACGTAATAAATTTCGGCGTTCAACACTCATTGTATCAGGCATTACAATTACTGTTTTATATCCTTTTGCAGCTGCAACCATAGCAAGACCGATACCAGTGTTTCCACTTGTTGGTTCAATAATTGTACTACCAGGTTTTAATTTACCTTCTTTTTCAGCCGCTTCGATCATGGCTGCTGCAATACGATCTTTAACACTACTTCCTGGATTAAAATATTCTAGTTTTACATATACATTAGCATCATTAGGACCTGTTACATGATTCAACTTTACAATCGGTGTATTACCAATCAATTCTACTACTGAGTTTACAATTTTACTCATTTACCATTCCACTCCTAATCCCTAGTAATTTAATAAGCTTTATAGTTTTTATATTACAACTTTTAAAAATAGTTTGTCAATAAAAAAACAGCTTATATTCCAAATAAATATAAGCCGTTCTTTCTACTCAATTGTATCAAAGATTTTGGTATCCCTGTATCAAATTGAATTACTTATTTTGAGCATGAATTTCGTCGATAAAGCCTTCTAATTCTTCTTTAGAATAAAGGTATTTTTCTTCACAGAAATGACAATGTGCCTCTGCCATGCCATCTTCGTCGATCATATCTTGGATTTCTTTTACACCTAGACTAAGAATTGCAGCTCCAAAACGTTCTTTAGAACATGTGCATTGGAATCTCACTGGCATTGTATCTAAAACTTGTACATTTTCTTCACCAAGCACCGCTTCTAAAATTTGTTCTGGTGTATATCCTTTTTGAATCATCTTAGACACTGGTTCAATTTTTGATAAATGTTCTTCAATCTCTGTAATAGTTTCATCATCTACTCCAGGCATTACTTGAATAACAAAACCACCTGCTGCAAGAATTGTATTATCTGTATTCACTAATACCCCTAATCCGACAGATGATGGGACTTGTTCAGATTTTGCAAAGTAATATGTGAAATCTTCAGCGATTTCTCCAGATACAATTGGTACCTGTCCTGTAAAATGATCACGTAAACCAAGGTCTTTCACAACTGTTAGAGTACCTTCCGTACCTACTGCACGTCGAACATCCAGTTTACCTTGTGGATTTAAATCAAAATGAACTTGAGGATGTGTAACATATCCGCGCACTTCCCCATTTGCATTTGCACAAACAACCATAGGACCGATTGGACCATTTCCATCTACTTTAACAGTAATTGAATTGTCACCTTTTAACATAGCACCCATCATAACAGATGCAGTCATTGTACGACCAAGTGCTGCTGAGGTTGTAGGCCATGTATTGTGACGACGTTGTGCCTCACCTATTGTATCCGTTGTACAAACAGCAAACGCACGAACACTACCATTAAATCCAAGTCCTCTTACTAAATAATCAGCCATTTTTCTTCCCCTTTTCTTCCTGATTTCGTTTATAAATTAGATATAATCCTTTTAATGTTAAGAATGGATCAGTAATATCGATTACGGTTGATTCTTTCGCAACCATATTCGCTAAACCTCCTGTTGCAATAACTAGTGCCTCTTCTCTACCTTGTTTACGCATTCGGCTAACAATTCCTTCTACTTGCCCAACATAGCCATAAACGATTCCAGCTTGCATAGACGAAATTGTATTCTTACCTATAACATTTTGAGGTGTGGCAATTTCTATTCTTGGTAACTTAGAACAATGTGTGAAAAGGGCCTCCATAGATATTGAAATTCCTGGGGCAATTGCACCCCCCATATAATCACCATTCTCATTAATATAACAATATGTTGTTGCTGTACCAAAATCGACAACTATTAATGGCGAGCCATACTCTTGTATCGCTGCAACTGCATTTACAATACGATCAGCACCGATTTCTCTTGGGTTTTCACATTTTATGTTAAGCCCTGTTTTTACTCCTGGACCAACTACAACTGGTTCGATTGAGAAATATTTACGACACATCATTTCAAGTGAGAACATGATTGGCGGAACTACGGATGAAATAATAATTCCTTTGATATCTTTAAAGGATAGACCTTTATGTAAAAACAGAGTATTGAGTTGCATAGCATATTCATCTTCTGTTTTTAATGTGTCTGTTTTCATTCGCCAATGGTGTTCAAGATGTTCTGTATTATAAATTCCTATTGAGATGTTCGTATTCCCTACATCCATCACTAAAATCATAAATATTATCCTCACTTATATGTAATTTCTCCATGAATCATAACATATATGCATAGATGAAAAAAGCCGACTACCTTACATAGAGTGAGGAGTCAGCTTTTACTTTTACATTGCTTAACGTTCTTCTTGAATACCGTTGTTTCTTTGTTCGCCGTTTGAATCTTTAGGTAAATCACTAGCTGTTGGATCAGCATTACCTGTCATATCCACTTTTGTTTCTTGAACAATCTTAGCATCTGTAGATTCACTTACATTTGCATCGGCTTCACTTCCAGCTTTATGGTTCTTTTTGTCATAAGAACGTTCTGGTAGTTTACCGTACTTTTCTAAGTGTTCGATTTGTTCGGCATCTAAAGTTTCTTCTTCAAGTAAAGTTGTTGCAATGAGGTTTAGAAGATCACGACGTTCTGTCAAAATTTTCTTCGTACGTTCATATTGTTCTTTGACCATTTGTTGCATTTCTTGGTCTATTTCATAAGCAATTCGATCTGAATAATTTTGTTCAGAGTTCAAATCACGTCCTAAGAATACATTTCCACCTTGGCTAGAGCCAAATTGCAATTGTCCAAGTTTATCACTCATACCGTATTCAGTAACCATAGAACGCACAATACTTGTTACACGTTGGAAGTCATTGTGAGCACCTGTTGAGACTTCACCGAAGACAATATCTTCTGCTACACGACCACCAAGTAAACCGGAAACTTTATCAAGTAATTCTGGTTTTGTCATGAAATAACGATCTTCTTTAGGAAGCATAACCGCATATCCACCAGCTTGACCACGAGGTACAATTGTTACTTTATGAACTTTTTCAGCTTCATCTAGTGTAAGACCTACAACTACGTGTCCAGCTTCATGGAATGCCACAATTTTACGTTCTTTTTCTGAAATGACACGACTTGTTTTAGCAACCCCTGCAATAACACGGTCAGTTGCTTCATCAATATCGCCCATATCAATTTTCTTCTTATTTTCACGAGCTGCAACTAATGCCGCTTCGTTTAATAAGTTTTCTAAATCTGCACCAGAAAATCCTGGCGTACGTTGTGCAATTGCTTTTAAGTCTACTGTTTCATCTAATGGTTTTTTACGAGCGTGTACTTTAAGTACAGCTTCACGACCTTTTACATCTGGACGACCTACAGTAATTTGTCGGTCAAAACGGCCTGGACGTAATAACGCAGGGTCTAGAATATCTGGTCGGTTTGTTGCGGCGATAATAATAATTCCTTCATTTCCACTGAAACCATCCATTTCAACAAGTAATTGGTTCAATGTTTGTTCACGTTCATCATGACCGCCACCTAAGCCTGCACCACGTTGACGACCAACTGCATCAATTTCATCGATGAAGATGATACATGGAGCATTTTTCTTAGCATTTTCAAATAGGTCACGTACACGAGAAGCACCGACACCGACAAACATTTCAACGAAATCAGAACCACTAATTGAGAAGAATGGAACGCCAGCTTCACCAGCTACCGCACGGGCTAATAAAGTTTTACCGGTACCTGGAGGTCCTACTAATAGGATACCTTTTGGAATACGTGCGCCAATCTCATCAAACTTCGTATGATCTTTTAAGAAATCTACAACCTCTACAAGTTCTTGTTTCTCTTCATCGGCACCTGCAACATCTGTAAAACGAATTTTTTTCTTTTGGTCATCGTACAATTTTGCTTTGCTCTTACCAAAGCTCATCATACGGTTACCGCCACCTTGAGCCTGATTCAACAAGAAGAAGAACAGGATGAAAATGACTACAAAAGGAATAATTCCAGTAAAGAATTGAATCCAGCCATTCGATTCAGGAGCCTTTAAAAAACTAATGTTTGAATTTTTCTTGGCCTCATCACGAATTTCATCCATCAATCCTTGGTCTTCACGGGGTATATTCGTAACGAATTCTTCGCCTTTTTTATACCCTTCCATCTTACCCTTTACGACAAATACTAACTGATCAGGTTGAATACTTGCTTCAGTAATTTTGCCATTCTCTAATGCTTTAACGAACTCGTGATATTGTATCTCTTTAGTAGGTTGGTTCGCATTATTAAACGTACCAAAAATCCCGATAATCACGAGGAAAATTAATAAATAGAATATGGTGTATCGAAATATTCGATTCATCCCCAGCCTCCTCACAAGATAAACAGAAAAACTATAGTAAATCTTAACATATGAATTTTTTATCGTACAATGAAAAGCTTCTCATTCAAAATGTTTCCTGCTAATAATTGTCTAAAAATTAAACACTTATCTTAAAATGAGTAAACGGATGGCTTTAAGACGCCAATGTACGGTAAGTTTCTATATTTTTCTGCGTAGTCTAAGCCATAACCTACTACAAATGCATCTGGAACTTCAAAACCTACATAATCTGCTTTTAAATCTACTTTACGACCAGATGGTTTGTCTAATAAAGTAACGATTTTAATAGATTTTGCTTTACGATATTTAAATAAATCTACAAGATAGCTTAAAGTTAAACCACTATCAATAATATCTTCGATGATAACGATATCACGACCTTCAACACTTGTGTTTAAATCTTTTAAGATTTTCACTTCACCTGAAGAAACTGTTGCATTACCATAACTTGTAACGTCCATAAAATCGATTTCAACATAAGAATCAATTCGTTTCATCAAGTCTGCCATAAATGGCATTGCACCTTTTAGTACCCCAATAAGCAATGGAAATTTATCTTGGTATTCTGTAGTTAGAGATTCCCCAAGCTCTTGAATCTTATTTTGTAACTCTTCTTCTGAAATTAATACTTTCTCGATGTCCTTCTGAAGCATCTTTAGTTCCTCCTTGATTGTATATAGACACTACAAAGTTTGTTGATCAATAATGAATATCATATCATCATTTAATCGTTTGCTATTCGAAAAATAGCTACTTACACGGAGCCCTGGGACGGCAATGACCTCATTATCATTTGTCACAATAATTGGCCATTCTTCTCTAAGCGCCATTGGAATTTTTTCATCAATAAAAAGACGGGAGATTCGTTTTTGTATATTTGCTCCAAACAATTGGATGCGATCTCCATCCATTCTGCCACGAATATGTAGTGGTAATGCAAAACATGTTGTATTTACAAAGTAGCATTTAGCGTTTGATGATAAATCTGACGGAATTTCCCCATCAACTTTTCCTATATAAACTCGTAAATAGTTTGGTAACTCATTCCATTGTTCAAATTGTAATGTCTTTGGCATTGTTTGAGTCGTATTTACTTGCTGCTTAACTAGGATTAAATCACCGTATTGACGAATTGCCTTTGCTCCTTTAGGTAAATCTATGGTCGCATTTCCATCTGTTGTTTGTACCAGTTTTAGAATAGAATTCCAAAGGGTGTAACTTTGTATAATGATTGTATCTTTATAAAGATATTTTAATAGTAGTAGAATGATTCTTCTTTGTAAAGCAAGCGGTTTATTTTGGAATGTATTTATATTTATTTTCCATAAATCACTTTGTTTTTCAACTAATACATCTTGTAATGCTTTCTCCGCTAATGAATCTAATAATTCTTCATCTGCTTGTACTTTTTCAGTGTAGTGCATAACTGCTTCCGCTATCTTTGGATTTTCATTTCTTAAAAGCGGAACAACATGATGTCTCATACGGTTTCGAGTGTAGGAATCCTTTTTATTACTAGAATCCTCTCTATATTCTTGTTTATTGGCTTGTAAATACTCTAGAATATCAGCTCTAGTTATCGAAAGAAACGGTCGGATTAATAGTCCATTTCCAAATGGACGACATCGAATAATACCTTGCATTCCCGTATCGTGCGATCCTCGGATTAATGCCATTAAAATACTTTCAACTTGATCATCCGCATGATGCGCCACGACTAATTTTGAACTTTTTGATTCTAACATAGCTTCCTTAAAGTAGGCGTAGCGCTCTCTTCTACAAACTGCCTGCATATTGCCCTGTTCCGCTTCTAAAATTTCTGGAATTGGAATATTAGTGGCATATACCGGAATACTACGTTCCTTACAAAATGATTCTACAAAGAGCCGATCACCATCTGCATCTTCTCCTCTTAACATGTGATTAACATGCACTGCTGCAACCGAAACGCCCAATCTTTTTTGCTCGTGATGCAGAAAATGGAGTAAGGCCATGGAATCAGCTCCTCCAGAACAAGCTACAAGAAGACGATCTCCCGCATGACACAACTCATATTGTTGTATATATTCATATACTTTTTGTTCGAGTTTTGTCATTATCTCACCTCATCATTATTTTACCATTCTTTCTTAAGCATTTTCCTGTAAAGTAGGCTTAAATAATGACCAATTTACTGTTTTATGTTGAATCTCAATACACACGATCGTACAATCGTCCATTGGCTGGCTATTATTACGGAATGTATTTAATATTTGTGGACAAATTTCTTGAATAGGAAGACTTCTATGTTGTAATAAGCTATTACGTAGAAGCTGTTCTTGTTGTTCCCATGGCATATTCTCGAAGAACAAACCATCTGTACACATGAAGATAATATCCCCTGCCTTTAATGACCGCTGTTCAGCTTCAACCGAAAATGACGTAAACAATCCGAACGGTTCACTGGCGCTTTCAACCCTGGTCACTTTCTTTCCTCTCACTAAATAAGTTGCCATACTTCCTGCTTTCCATGACCAAAGTTTTCCGTGTTGTAAATCGATTAAAGCAAAGTCCATTGTTGCATACATCTCTTCATCTTGCTTTAATGACATAACATAATGAAGCGTATGCATGGCAGTTTCCGGTGACATTTGGTGATTCAAACATTCACGCATTAAGCGTATTAACTTTCTACTTTCCTTATGTGCTCGTTTATTATGTCCCATTCCATCGGATAACATAATGGCAGTTAACCCCGGATTAAGTGAAAATACAGCATGTGAATCTCCTGAATACATCGTATTATTTTTTGACATTGATAATACATCGTATTGCATCTCAAATCGTATAGCTGATTGGAATGTAATTTGCAAATGTGCATAAGGCTTTGTTTTCTTAATCGTTTGGTGAATTTCAAAAGGCTCTTTAAATACTTCTTGAAGAACAGGTAATATCAACCGTTCTGCAACCATTTGGTCTGTTTCCCATTGTGATTTTTTATATGGAATACAACATACTACCTTTCGATTGCCAGGATCATTCGTCAAAATATCAATTTGGAAGAAGTCAATTCCAATATCTTTAAAACGGTTTGCTAATATTTCTTCTTGCTGTTGAAAAGAAACGGTATCATTTGTCATATCCTTCATCACTTGATCAATATGTGTAGACATGTCCTTTAACTGTAAGGCGATCATTTTCTTTCCATGGTGAAATTGGCCACTCAATTGTTGTTTTGAAACATGCTCTGCTAATGCATTTAAAAATAGCGATGAACGCACACACTTATTACGAATCTTTTCATCATATTGTATTCTAGAACCATTATTACCAACTGTTTGCGTCATTAACCATTGTTTCATCAATGGTTCCATTTCCATTCTTCCTTCTCCCCAACATTTTTCAAATCGATAGCAACTTTCACAAGGTGATAATGGTTTGGCTTCTAATTCGACTTCTTGTTGTTGGTCAGCCACGCTAAGACGATCATTTACGAGCTCTTTCATAAAAACAACAAAGTCATTAAAATTCGTTAGTTTCGTAGTCACTTTTTCAGTGAGCCAACGTTGTCTTTCCAAAAGCACTTCTTCATGATTCGGATAAAGTTGTCGTTGCCAATATTGCAACCAACTTCTAGGCATCGTAAAGAATAGAATAGATGCGATACCTAATGCAACATAATATGTCTTATCAATTGGTAATGTCGCATCATAGAGTACAAAAAATGCTGTTGCAATTGCACTTCCTATTACGATTCCAAAACGTCCTAGTTTTCTACATATTCCTGCGCATAAACCTGTTAAGGCATATACAGCAATCATTCCACTAAAAGATAGATGAGCGAGACTAATGATTGTTCCCATTAAGACTGCAATAGCAGTTGATAGCGTAACCCCTCCCACAAAAGCTGATGCTAATATCACAAACTGTAACGCTATATAAGTTGGGGATAATACCTCCCAAACAACGTTACTTGTAGCTGTAAGCATAATGGCAAGTACAATTAACGCTGCCCCCATTCTTTCTAAAGACCATGACGCTTTCCATAAAGCCGGCATTGGCAATAACAGCTGCATTAAAAATAAAGTCATGAAAATCGATAATATACTTTCATAACCAACATATACTAGAATCATGGTTGGTAGCTCACCATGATACGAAATAAGCTGCCATACAAATTGAGAAACAAATACTGACATTCCAACTACTATTGAAATAGACCATTTACGTATAAACGTCTTCATAAGCAATAAAAAGAGTAATAATTCTATACTATGGATAGACAAATCGCCTAGCCCTAATGTAAAACTGCCAATTGTACCTCCAATAAGTGCCCATACAAAATACTCTCGATGATTTACAAACACTACTGCCATCATTGGCAAAAAGAATGGAACAATTGCTTCAAAAAGAACAGCTTTTGATAAGAAAAATGCGGCGAAACATAACATCATTGAAAAGATTACAGGATATTTCTGTTGTAAATTTACAGTTACTTTTGGCATTAATAGTTTGTTTGGTTGGTCGAACGCTTTTCTCATGGGACAGAACCTCCAATTTATAGCATTTCTGCTAGTATACCTAGAAATTTGTGTAAAGTTTGTCTGTTCCTGAAGGTTCGTTCGAAAAATCGTTCGACGATAAATCACATAGTTTATAATTTTTTAACAAAAATCGCTTGACACCTCAATCTATCATCTTGTAATATGAATTGTGTTGTTCAAAAAGGCGGCGNAGCTCAGCTGGCTAGAGCGTACGGTTCATACCCGTGAGGTCGGGGGTTCGATCCCCTCTGCCGCCATACATTGTATGATTATAAGATTTCGGGCTATTTGTAGAACAAACACTAAAAGAAGCTATCAATTATGATAGCTTCTTTTTATTTGTCGATATTTCATCATTATATTCCTAATATACTTGTTTAACAGTAAACCCGTATTCAAACAACGCATATAAAT
>NZ_ML122591.1:0-16528 GCF_003844195.1 Rummeliibacillus sp. TYF005 | reverse complement strand
GGAAAGAGCTCTTACTACTAATATACGAGGGGAGATTAATATGGAAAATACACTAATTTGTAACGATATCAATACTTTAGAAGGTAATATTAGCGAATAATCTTTAAAAATAAATACTCGATTATTCGCTTGAATAATTGGAGGAAATTGAATGTTAAACAAATTAGATTTTGATTTATGGGCAAACGAGTATGATCAAACAGTTAAAGTTAGTGAAGAAAATGATCAGTATCCATTTGCCGGATACAAAGAGATTTTAAATACCATCTACAACGAAATCATGCAGAAAGAACAATCCAATGTGTTAGATATAGGTTTTGGTACGGCTGTTATAACATCAAAGCTATATGAAAATGGTCATCAAATAGATGGAATTGATTTCTCAACAAAAATGATTGAAATAGCTAAACAAAAGATGCCACAAGCCAATTTAATGGAATGGGATATCTCGAATGGGGTCCCACATTTCTTAAGAGAAAATACGTATGATTCAATTTTAAGCACATACACATTACATCATTTAACGGATGACGAAAAAGTAATGTTCATCAAGAATTTACTATCGCTATTAAAAGATAAAGGAAAGCTATTCATTGGAGATGTTGCTTTTCAAACAAGAGAACAACTTAATACATGTAGAATTGAAAGTATAGATTATTGGGATGAGGACGAATTTTATTTCGTATTTGAAGAAATAGCTTCTAAGTTAAGAGATTTTTGTACATGTGAATTTCATCCAATTTCCCAGTGCGGTGGAATTTTCGTTATTTCTAACTAAGTAATATCATATTAATCCTTTAAACTGTTGGTTAACTAGATTACTAGCTAATCAACAGTTTTTTATATACGAAAATTTAACTGAAACATTTATAAATTATGTTTACAATGGAGAAAATAAGTTAAAATATATTGAAAATATTTTAGTTGGAGGATATCATATGAACCTCATCATTGAATGGATTTACAAAACATCCAGAGGAGTAGAAACGGTATTTCGCTCAGAAGAAATATCGGCAGAGAAAGCATATAAAATTGCTTTAGATATAGAGAAAACAGGAAGAGTGAAGAACATAACATTTATAGATCAATTCGATAGTTCATGGACTATGAAAGAGCTAAAACGTTATTTAACGGAAGTGGAAGGAGAACCACATAATATTACAGTCTATTTTGACGGTGGTTATGATAGAGAAACGACTATATCAGGTTTAGGTTGTGCCATCTATTTTGAGCAAAATGGCAAGCCGTTTCGGGTTAGAAAAAATGCACAAACAGTAGGGTTGAAATCGAATAACGAATCCGAATATGCAGCACTTCAACTAAGTATTACAGAATTAGAATTATTAAATGTTAAAAACACAAATATTCGATTTATCGGTGATTCTCAAGTCGTGATCAACCAAATGAGTGGTGAATGGGCAGTACTAGAACCAGAGTTAATGAGTTGGGCTGACAAAATTGATAACAAGTTAAAAGAATTAGGCATTCAAGCAGAATATGAACATGTATCTCGAAAATTGAATGTAGAAGCTGATCGACTGGCAACTCAAGCAATACATGGTATAGAAATTATTGCACAAATAGAATTAATATTGGAACATGATTGATAGAAATTAGAATTTTTTCTCTATAAATTTTTTTATTGCGTTCTTCTATTGTTTAAAGAATGGAATATCGGGAATACTTTTCTCAAAGAGTATAAGTCCGATATTGCGTGAACATATAAGTGAAACTTGGAGGAAACAGCATGAAAAACAAAATGAAAATAATCATCTTTGTATTCACAGCGTTAATCACATTATCTGGCTGTGGCAATGTTTTAAAGGGAGAAAATATTGATGTAAACAAAAATGTGGATATAGCTCCTGATGATAATTTAAATTTAGATGATAAACAAACTGTAACAGAAGAAAATAATCATATGAATCATAATAATTCTGGTGTAGTTTTAGGAGATATTAAAAAAGCTAAAAATCCAACGTATCCAGTAGGAAGTCAAGTAATCGTTCAAGCCAATCATATGGTTGGCATGAATGGAGCAAAAGGAACGATTGTTGGTGCATATGAGACTAATGCCTACTCAGTCAGTTATAAACCAACTACTGGTGGAAAAGAAGTCAAAAATCACAAATGGGTGATTCAAGAAGAAATAAAAAAAGCAGCCGGTAAAATTCTACAACCAGGAGCGAAAGTGACCCTTGATGCAGACCATTTGCCAGGTATGAAGGGTGCTATTGCTACAATTGAATCTGGAATTCACACAACAGTTTACATGGTCAACTATAAGCCAACTACTGGTGGGAATGAAGTGAAAAATCATAAATGGTTGATTGAAAGTGAACTAGTAGCAAATAAATAAAAAATTAAAAGAAATTTCTATGAGATTTTAAATAGAAGTTTCTTTTTTTGTGATAAAGATAGATTATATAATCTACTAATAACAATATGTTATAATGAGAGAAACGGAATAAGAAGAAAAAGGGTACAAATCATTTTTTGATTTGTTTAAAAGGGAAGATCGGTGAGAATCCGACGCTGTCCCGCAACTGTAATTCAGAGCAAATCGCAAAAACCACTGTCAAAACGGGAAGGTGCGATGAGCAGAGAAGATAAGCCAGGAGACCTGCCTTTTTTCGAGTACAGCCATATAACCTACGAGGATAGGAGGTGTAGAGTGTGACAGAATATCTTCTGCATGCTCATTGTACGACAAAACCGCAAAGTTCTCCCTTTTTTAGAGGGCTTATTTTGCTATGGTCGAAGTCGTATAAGAGAGCAAGTTTTTCATAACACATCCTTCTAAATGTTGACGGATGTGTTTTTTTATGAGAAAAGGAGAGAAAACGATGAATCATGAAATTGTCACCATGTATGAACAAAAGATGAAGCAGCAACTAATGATATCTGTTGGGACTTCTAAATCAATGTCTTTGAAAGAGATTACACGAGAATTGATAGAAGAAAATTGTGAACAGTATTTAAATATTAACTACGCTTATTTAAATGTTAAACATGAAATAATAGGAAGTTATTAATTTGAGTACTTTTTGAAATTTTAAATTTTATAGGCTTTTTTAGAAATAATAATATAGTTAAGCGCATGAAAACATAGAAGATTGTTTCCATGCGCTTTTTAGTTTTATATTCCGATTTATGTTATTTTACCTGACATTTAAATAAAAAATAAATGCGCTTTTTATATTATTTTGTTTGATTGATAATTTTGTTAAAGGAATTTTTTATTATGTTAGGTTTTAATACATTGACTATATATAAAAACTTACGTATATTCAAAATATAAGATTACCTATTTATAGGAGATGCTATTTAATAATGCCAAAGGATGGTGGGAAGAATGATGTGGAATACACCAGAGAAATTACGTTCGCTCCTTTGTGAGCTTGTCAGTTGGGAAAGTCAGACAATGACAAAAGGGGAACAACTATTTTCAAGTAAACTAAAAGCAAAATTACAGCAACTTCAATACTTTAAGGAAAACCCATCTTATCTAAAACTTTGTGATGTTGACCGCGGGAGACAAGTTGTTTCAGCATTATACAAAAATTCACATGTAAATGAAACTGTAGTTTTAATTAGTCATTTTGATACAGTACAAATTGAAGAGTACGGTTCATTTATTCCTATAGCAACTATGCCTGAAGTGTTAACGAATGCTTTTAAGGCAGATCCAAGTATGCTAAACGAATCTGCCAAAAAAGATTTAGTAAGTGGGGATTACTTATTTGGCCGAGGGGTAATGGATATGAAAATCGGCTTAGCACTACATATGCAAATCATTGAAAGAGCTATTGCGGAAAAATGGCCTATTAATCTACTAATTGTTACTGTACCTGATGAAGAAGTCAATTCAGCAGGCATGCGACAAGCAGTGAAACTTATATCAGAATTACAAGAAAAAGAAAATTTGAAGATTAAATTATTTTTAAATAGTGAACCTTCTTTTTCTCAAGGTCCAACTGATTTAAAAGAATATGTTTACTCTGGTTCAATTGGAAAGATTATGCCTGCAGCACTTTTCTATGGGAAAGAGACGCATGTAGGAGAACCTTTAAAAGGGATGACTGCACCTTTTATGAGTGCTTTTCTAACAGCAGAAATGGAATGGAATGAAAAATTTCTAGAAGAAGACTTTGGTGAACAAACCCCTCTTCCAGTTTCGCTGAAGTTAACCGATCTAAAAGAACAATATTCTACACAGACACCCTATCGTGCCATTTCGATGTTCAATGTTTTCCTCATGAAGCGGAGTGCCGGAGAAATCATGAACTTATTCGAAGAAATAGCGAAAGAGGCTATGGAAAAGTGTCAAACACGTTACGAGGTAATCTGTAAGAAACAAGGCGTTTCAACAATTGGCAAGATTCGTGTAGTTCGATTTGAAGAATTATATACCTATGCAGTTAATAAAATGGGTATAAAGCAGGTAAAAGAATTAAAGAAATCTATATTATCAAATGACACATTTGACGATCGTGAAAAGTCATTACGAATTGCAGATCAATTGATGATACGCTGCCAAGAATTAGCGCCAGCTGTAGTATTACTGTTTGCACCACCATATTATCCACCTGTAAATTCATCAGAAGATTCCCTGATACAAGGCGCGGTTTCCTTACTCCTTGAAGAAGCAAAAAAGTTCAATATTCCTCTTGAACAAATCCATTATTTTAATGGGATTTGTGATTTGAGTTACTGTCAATTTCAAGCTGTTAAGGATTGGAAGACATATGAAAAAAATTCACCAGTTTGGGGAGAAACGTATGATATTCCATTTGAAGAAATGTCGAAGTTTTCAGCTCCAGTCCTTAATGTGGGGCCGTTTGGGAAAGATGCACATCAAATTTCGGAACGTTTACATGTTAAAAGTGCATTTGTGGAAATGCCGGTATTACTCTATGAATTGCTGAAGTATGTAAGTAAAAATTCACAAGTTGTAGAATAATGAAATTTCAGCATATATTATTGTACAGATATCTAATCTGCATATATTTTTTCTCGCATTAACCGATTATAGAAGTTTCATTTTATATGAACAGGAGGAGCTATACTGGGATTATTTGATAATTTGATGGGGAATGCGACAGAAGTAAGCAAAGAAATTATTCATTCTGAGATAAAAGATCTAATTGCGAAAAATGAAAAAGTTGAGCAAGCATATAAGTTAATTAGAGACCTCTTTGTTTTTACAGATAAACGATTAATATTGATTGATAAACAAGGGGTAACAGGAAAGAAAATAGAATATCACTCTATTCCTTATAGAAGCGTAGTACACTTCTCCATTGAGACAGCTGGTACTTTTGATTTTGAAGCAGAACTAAAAATTTGGTTGTCTAATAGTGATGAACCAATCGAGAAGAGGTTCACTAAACAATCAGATATTTATAAAATTCAAAGTGTATTAGCAGCTTATGTTTTAAAAGAATAAGTCAAATTAATATATTTTTCTATAATAGAGGAAGCTTTCTGCTGTGAATGGTAAGCTTCCTTGCTATTACTACAAGGTCTTACTATTGTGGTTTAAACATTACTTAGAAAGAGAGTAAGATAGAAAAATAGCATGAATTTAATAATAGTGTTACAATAACTATTGTAAAAAAATTTTTTGCGGAAGTAGTTTAGTGGTAGAACATCACCTTCCCAAGGTGAGGGTCGCGGGTTCGATCTCCGTCTTCCGCTCCAAAANACTATTGTAAAAAAATTTTTTGCGGAAGTAGTTTAGTGGTAGAACATCACCTTCCCAAGGTGAGGGTCGCGGGTTCGATCTCCGTCTTCCGCTCCAAAATGGAGGAATACCCAAGTCTGGCTGAAGGGATCGGTCTTGAAAACCGACAGGCGGGTCAAACCGCGCGGGGGTTCGAATCCCTCTTCCTCCTCCATACTGGGTCGGTAGCTCAGTTGGTAGAGCATTAGATTGAAGCTCTAAGTGTCGGCAGTTCGATTCTGTCCCGACCCATAAAGAGATATTCAGAAAGTAAACTGGATATCTCTTTTTCTATTGTCAAAAGAATTATAGATGATACAATAATCATTAATGATTTTGATAATGGTTTTCGGGGGTAATTAGATGACTGAAAAAGACAGTCAGTTTAAAGGCATTGTTTTGGTTCTGTTGGCAGCGATCTTTTGGGCTGGAGCTGGAACTTTAGCTCAATTTTTAGTTCAGGAGAATGGATTTAGTATAGAGTGGTTAGTTGATCAAAGATTGCTATTAGCTGGTCTATTATTGTTAGTTCTTAATTATCGTAAAGAACATAAACGTATCTGGTCTATATGGAAAAGTAAACATGATGTGATTAGTATCCTTTTATTTAGTATAGCGGGCATGGTCGCAGTACAATATACATATTTTGCAGCAATTAAATACGGCAATGCTGCAACTGCAACAGTTTTACAATACTTATCGCCAGTAATAATTGTTGTTTATGTCGTTGGTAGAAATCGCAAGCTCCCAAATAAATATGAAGCTATAGCTGTATTGATGGCTGTATTAGGAACAATCCTATTAGTGACTCACGGTAAACTTACAGGTTTGTCTATATCAGGTAAAGCGTTGTTTTGGGGAATTACATCAGCATTTGCATTGGCTTTTTATACTTTGCACCCTGTAAAATTATTAGCGAGATACGGTTCTACTGTTGTAGTAGGGTGGGGGATGCTAATTGGTGGAATAGCCTTTAGTTTTGTTCATCCACCATGGAAGTTCGAGGGAACATGGTCTGTTTTGTCATTCTCCAGTTTTGTGTATATTATCATATTTGGCACACTTTTAGCTTTCTTTTTCTTTCTTGAAAGTTTTCGATATGTAAAACCGACAGTAGCGAGTGTACTTGCATGTGTGGAACCTCTTACTGCATCTATCTTATCAGTGCTATTTCTTCATGTATCTTTTGGAATTCCTGAATGGATTGGCACTTTTTGCATATTGAGTACTATATTCATATCAGCAAAAAAGCCGAAGAAATTAAAAGGGATTTCTGTAACAGAAGAAAATAATCACATATAAAACTTTAAAAGAGAGAATTCATTTCGAATTCTCTCTTTTAATATGATATAAAATGTAAATGAATAACTATGTGGCTTAATATTATCAGAAGTAAATGTATAAAGCAATAAAGAAAAGATATAATCTTTCAGGGGAAAGCATGAAACCAATTTATTCATCAAAAATTCATAAGCTAATTTATTATTTTTATTGCTTTCTAAATTTCTCTCCATCAATTATAACTTGAACTCTAATGTTAATACCCTTAGGTCCATGACTTACTTCATAAGTAATGGTAGAATTCATCAGGAAATTTATAAGAAGAGGCTGTCCGTAAGTATTTTACTTACAAGACAGCCTCTTAAAAGTTATTTATCTGAATCGGATTTATTTTCATCAGATTTTTTTGTTATTGATACATCGTCTCTAAGTTCTTGAGTAGAGTTTTTGAATTCACGAATAGTATCACCAGCAGCTTTACCTATTTGTGGTAGTTTGGAAGGTCCGAATACAATCAATGCAATTACAAGAATGACGATTAATCCGGGCACACCGATGCTTGCAAGTCCCATAAGAAACCCTCCCTAATAATAATCTAAGATTCTTCTGTAAATATTGTATATCACTATATTGAAAAAGTGAAACAAATAGTATTTTCTGAATTTACTAGTTTAGTTGCGATTTGTCTAATTCTGATTGGAGAATATTTTTTTCTTTCACTAATTCTTCACCAGATTGCATTAAATCATAACGTAAATCAACAAATTTTTGTTGAATAGCCATATATTCAGCTTGAATTTCTTCAATTGCTTTATGAACATCTACGATTAAAGGTTTAATCTTGGATTTATCTTCATCCAAAACAATATATTCATCATTATTGATAAATACTTCTACTTTAAAATGATTGTTTTCGATTGATAGATTGAAAAACATCTCAGCAAGAAAATGTTTGAAATGCTTGTGATAGGCTTTTTTAATGGGGCTACTTTCGGGTAGATCTTGAAAGAGTTTTCCTATTGTTGCTTTCTTTTCAAAAATATCATCATAATCGATTAAACCAACTTTTTTTAAGAAACGTGTATATTCAATGTCAAATTTAGCTTGTAGTACACGTAAATCTGCATCTAGGTATTTCATTTTGTCTTCATTGCGAAGCATGCGTTTACGAAGTTCACTCTGTTTCATCTGTTAAAAATCCTCCAATTATTTCATTCCAACATTATATCAAATATTACTATTATATGATAGTAATTTGAATGGAAATAATTTTAGTAAAATAATGGAGCTAGTAGAAATCATGGTTAAACTAGTTCCACCATTTATATTATTCGATTGATATTTTATAATCATTTGCCTCAATTATCTTATACTTACGTTCAAATAATCGAAGTAACACTACATTTAAAAGAATTGGTAGTATAAAGAACATCGTCAGCATAATCATAATATTCGTTGTTGTCCAGCCATCTGCAGTTAAATTGATGTAGTTTAATGGACCGATTAAACCTGATAGACCGAAGCCTGCACTCATTGGTGTACCTTGAATGTTGAAAATTCCAGCTAACCCTCCTAATATGGCAGCTGTAATTAGCATAGGAAAAGCCATTTTAGGTTTCATGAAAAAATTACGCATTTGAATTTTAGGTGAGCCAAGTACATGAGCAAGAGCTGTTCCAAGAGAATTTACTTTATAGCTAGCTATGCACAAACCGACACCTGCAGAAACAATCCCTAAGTTTGCAGCACCAGATCCTATTCCTGAAAGCATAATAACAGTTGCTACGCCTACAGTAGAAAGAGGAGATAGTATTAATATGCAGAAGATAACAGCGATAATTGCTCCCATTACAACGGGTTGTAATGTAGTCACATGTTGAATCCCTGTGCCAATTACACCAGTACCAGTTTTTACGTAAGGCAATAGTAAATAGCCGATTAAGCCAGGAACAAAAATAGATAGTGTTGGCATCAATAAAATTGTATAGTCCTTTAATTTCACCCCGATAAATTGAACAAATAATACCGCTAATGCAGCAGTAATCCCAGTATTTAAAACAACTCCAATACCGGATAGTGTCATAATCTCATCTTTCATTGTAATAACACCACTACCTACAACTGCTGCTAAACCAACACTAGCAGTTTGAATAGGTGTTAATTTGAAAGTCATACCAACTGTAACGCCAATCATAGCTGGTAACATACTCATAGTAATAATCGTTAAATTTAAAATATGTTGTAAAAATGGTGCATCTGGAATGAGTAGTTTAAAAATTTCTCCTACTAAAGCATTTGGAATTAAAGAAACAACAATGCCAATACTCATCCCGGTTAATAGCTTATTGAAAAAGTCTTTCATGAAATTTCCTCCTCGAAATTCATTATCTATTAGTACAACAGTTTATCGCTTTAAAGCGACAAAGTAAATAGGTAAATGAATAATTATTTTAATTATTTGGGTAATAATAAGATTAATCATTTACTCGCAGGAGGATAAAAGCGATGAAAAGATTGATGTGGTTATGCTTTTGCCTACTCACTTTAATTCTCAATGGTTGTATTAAACCAAATTATTCAACACAAATCGGTATAGTAAAAGAAGATAGAAATATTCAGATACTAGAAACAATTAGAGATGAAAAATTTTATCAAAAAAGCATGGATGCTATTAATAATGGTAGAAATATTAAGTTAGATGAAAATGATATAAAAGGACTACCAACTTACTGTATTCAATTTAAAGATGAAACCCAAAACATTGTAGTAAGTAATTATGATTTATGGGTTGTCAAAGAAAATCAGGAAGTTATTTTTACAAATCATATGAATCCCTATTCATATTATAAAATTGAAAAAGAAGACGAAGATTTTATCCGTAATATTATTCTGAAACATCATGAAGAGAAGTGAATGGTGTATACTAAAGAAAAAATATTTGGAGTGTGCATATAAACATGTGGTTTTGGTACATAGTTAGTTTTTTTATAAGCCTGTTGGCGATGTTTATTATTTATAAAATTACAAATGTTTTTTTATTTGTATTTCCTCCGTTAGCCGTAATTTTGGTGCATCTATATTTTAAACGTAAACCAAAGTAGAAATAGAATCTTACTAATTTGTGAACACACTAACGTTCTAATAACTTTTGCTCT
Source organism: Rummeliibacillus sp. TYF005 (assembly GCF_003844195.1). Classification (NCBI taxonomy): domain Bacteria; kingdom Bacillati; phylum Bacillota; class Bacilli; order Caryophanales; family Caryophanaceae; genus Rummeliibacillus; species Rummeliibacillus sp. TYF005. Next base: position 6,367 of record NZ_ML122591.1, on the reverse strand, counting down.
ACAATAGTATTGAATAACGTAGAGGGAGATTCATAATGGATACATTAAAACAGATCATAGCTATAGAAGATACAATTCAAAGACGAACATTAATGATTCAATATATTGTCGATCATCCTACGGAAAAAGATGAAATTGTAAAAGTTATAAATGAAAAAAATATAAACTTCTGGGAAACAAATATGGGTGAACCTTTTGAGATGAATCCATATAAATGGGATGATATTTATTATCAAAATTTACAAATTAGATTGAACAATAATTTTTCTAAAGAAAAGTTTGGACATATGCTAGAAGTGGCGGAATATTTAGCGAATCATCAAAGTACTTTACTAAGCGAAAATAGCAATGAAAAGATTAAACTATATGGAAATACAATGGGCTTTATTATGATTTGGGGTGTCGTTGTATTTATTGTTTTAATTGTTTTAGTTGTATTTTATTTTAAAAATAAATATGCCTAATAAAAATCCTACTCGCATAAATTTGCAAGTAGGATTTTATCTTGAAATCTAGATTATAATTCGTCTGCAATACCAAGTAAAATGATGCCGATCATTACGATTGTAATAACAACATAATGTTTAGAAGATAGTTTTTCTTTTAAGAAAATTCTAGATAGAATGACAGAGAAAATACTATATGATGCTATTAATGGTGCAGCGATTATAGCATATGCACTCATTGCATAGACATAGAAAAATTGCCCAGTTGTTTCTAAGATTGCTGCAAATGCTTTATCACGTTCTTTGAAAACGTTAAATTGTACTTTTTTAATAGCCTTCAAATAGATAAATGCAATTGCTGCACAAATGAAGAACGTATATTCATAAGCCAATAAAGCTGCATCTTCGCTCATAAGTTTGAGTTCATCAAGATAAATACCATCAGCAAATGTACCAGCTCCATCTAATAATGCATAGATGATTGGAAAAATGACGGCCATAAAACCAAGTTGGTATTTTTTATCGATTACTGTATTTTGCAAACGCATCAATTTGTTCTCTTCTTGTTTTTCTACTATAGCAATACCAATGACCCCAGCGGTAATAATTATTACCCCTAAGATATGAATCCAATCAATGTCTTGTTTAAAGAAGATAAAAAGTAGAATTGCTGTAATAGCACCAGATGAGTTTTGTACTGGTGAAGAAATCGACAGTTCCAAATAACGCAAACCAATATAGCCCACTGTCATTGAAGAAATGTAAAAGAATGATACAGGCAAATATTTCACCATGTCGAATAGTCTAAAGTCTATGCCTTTATACAGCATATAGCCCGTAGCATGAATCCCCATTACTAATCCAACAATTACAACAATCTTCAGATGACTGTATTTATCATTACTATCTGAGCCCCTTTTATAGAATAAATCTGCACCGCCCCATGCAAGAGCAGTCAGTATTGAAAATAAAAACCACATAATTTGAAAGACTCCTTATTTATTTTTACAACTAGTACATTATACGTTTTTTTTAAATTGCTGAAAAGATTGAATTTATGAAGTGAAAAAACTTTTTAAAATAGTAATATAATTTATAGGAAAAACACACTAAAAATACAATGTCATATTTATTCCATAAAGGTAAAAATAGTACGAAGATGATACAATAATAGGAAAGCAAATGAAAGGTGATTTACATCGAATGATCGAAAAAGCAAACCAATATTTACAACAATTTTTTGGTTACAAACAATTTCGTTTAGGCCAGGAAAAAATTATAGAACATGTTTTAGCGGGGGATTCCTCTTTATGTGTCATGCCAACTGGTGGAGGAAAATCAGTATGTTATCAAATTCCAGCACTTATGCTTGAAGGTACTACGATCGTAGTGTCTCCTTTAATCTCATTAATGCAAGATCAGGTCGATACTCTACTTGATATGGGAATTGAAGCAGCCTACATTAATAGCTCTTTAAATCAGCAAGAATTTCAACAAACAATACAAAATGCTCAAAAAGGACACTATAAACTTTTATATATTGCGCCTGAACGATTGGAATCAGAGTCTTTTAGAAATCTATTAGCCTCACTACCCGTACCATTAATAGCAGTAGATGAAGCGCATTGTATTTCACAATGGGGGCATGATTTTCGCCCAAGTTATCGTTCAATTGGACGATTGATGAATCTATTTGAAAAACAGCCCAAAGTAGTTGCTTTAACCGCAACAGCAACGCCTGATGTTCGTGAAGATATTTGTCAACAGCTCAATATTTCAGAGGAAAATACCGTTATTACAGGTTTTGCACGAGATAATTTAAATTTTTCAGTACTAATTGGACAAAACAAAGAACGTTACGTCAAGGATTTTGTAAAGAAAAATTTAAAAGAAGTAGGAATTATCTATGCTGCTACAAGGAAAACGGTCGATCATTTATATGAAGTACTTAAAAAAGCAGGGCATTCTGTAGCAAAATATCATGCAGGATTATCAGAGTCTTTAAGGCAAAGTGAACAAAACCGCTTTTTACATGATGAAGCTTCTGTTATTGTTGCGACGAATGCATTTGGAATGGGAATTGATAAATCTAATGTTAGATATGTTATACATTATCAATTACCTAAGAATATGGAAAGCTATTATCAAGAAGCGGGTAGAGCAGGTCGTGATGGATTACCAAGCCAATGTATTTTGCTATATTCTCCGCAAGACGTACAAACACAACGCTTTTTAATAGACCAAACCGATGATCGAGAACGTATTCCTTCAGAATTAAAAAAACTACAAAGTATAGTTGACTATTGTCATACAGAAAATTGCTTGCAACAATATATCGTTCAATATTTTGGTGAGAATTCTGAAGAAACATGTGGAAAATGCAGTAACTGTTTGGATGACAGAGAAGTATTCGATGTTACAGTAGATTGTCAAAAAGTTTTATCATGCGTTATTAGAATGGGCCAAAAATTTGGAAAAACAATGGTAGCACAAGTACTTGTCGGGTCAAAAAATCAAAAGATAAAAAGTTTTGGCTTTGAAAGTTTATCGACTTACGGTTTATTGAAAGAAATGACCATAAAAGATGTAACCAATTTTATCGAATATATGATTGCCGAGGAATTATTGGCAGTAAACCAAGGTTCAATGCCCACTGTATACGTATCGGCGAAGGGAAAAGAAGTCCTCCTAGGAAAACGTAAGGTAGAAAGACGTGGTGTTGTCGTCACAAAACAAATTGTAGAAACAGACCCATTATTTGAAGAACTAAGAATCATTCGCAAGCAACTAGCAGATCAATCAAATGTTCCACCTTTTGTTATTTTTTCAGATAAGTCTTTAAAAGATATGTGTGCCAAAAAGCCAACAAATTCTCAAGAGTTCTTAGAAGTAAATGGTGTAGGGGAAAATAAACTAGAAAAATATGGGGAAGTGTTTATAAAGGCCATCTTAGAATATCAAACAAATCAATAATCGAAGGGGGAAGGGAATGTTATTTTCACAATTAGCTGTAGAATGTCAAAAAATCATCAATAGTTATCAGGATTATCAAGTAAGTGTCGCTATTATAGATGGTGAGCAATCGTTTCTCTATAAAGAAGATCAATTGTTCCGTGCAGCTAGTACTATCAAAATACCTATTCTATTAGCTTCTTATTTAAATTTAAATGATCGATTAGATACCGTAGCTACTATTCCTGAAGAATTAATCGTAGAAGGTGCTGGGGTAATACCATTTATAACTGGGAAATTACCTTTTACATATCGCAACTTAATGGAATTAATGATTATTGTATCTGACAATACGGCTTCGAATGCCTTATTGCATAGTAACTCCATGCATCATGTCAACCACTTAATGCAAAAGATAGGTTGTAAGGGTAGTAAGATTGAACGCTATTTTATGGATGAAAGTGCTGTACAAAATGGATTCGATAATTATACAACAGCAAAAGATATGATTTTAATGTTGCAACAAATAGGTGAGCCAGGTGGAGTGTTAAATGATAGTCAACGTTCAGATGCTCTAAGAATATTGGGAAATCAACAGTTTGAGGACATGTTACCAGCTTATACATTTGATGAAGAAATACGCTATTATCATAAAACAGGTGGATTAACGGGTGTAGATCATGATGTCGCCATTATAAACTATCGACAAAAAAAGCTATATGTAGCTGTTCTAACGCAAGGATGGAATGACGGATTTACTGGTAAGAAATGTATTGCTGAAATAGGGAAGGTAATTGTAGATTATTTAAAAGAATAATAAGATGTAGGAAAGATAATAACCTATTATCACTAGCTGTGAAGTATTGCTCCTGTGTGGTCAAATCAAACTTTCTCGACGAAAAGGGCGTGTCTCAAAAAATTTAAGACACGCCCTTTATTAATTTGAACGAATTAAATGTGTATGCTTTTCATCTAAAACAACGATACCAGTCACTCCATTAACTGTTTCTGAGTGAATAATCTTATCTTTTAATACAGGTAGTAATTTAGGGGATAATGCAACATGTATACCTTCTATTTCCATAATAATATCAGTATGAATCGGGGTATCAATATCTGCGGCAAACTTCATCCCGTTACGATCTGCAACTGCATAAAAGCGGAGCAGATGGTACTTATTATCAGCTGTTAAATTTTTGATAAATTTCTTTCCCTGATTAGTGAGTCTCATCGTAAAATCATCCATCCCTTACACAAATTTCGAAAGTTTTTTCACACTATTAATAGAGAGCCGTAATAACACCATCAAGAATTGTTACAAAAAAATTGAAGAGGGTGTTAGTTCGATGAAAAGCAAGGCTTGCAATAAATTTTTAATTAGAGGTAACCCTATTAAATAAATTTCACATTAACGGTCAGTAGAATGCAATCGCCCCCGCTGATGTTGCGCTTGATGGTGTAAGTATTCCACGACTATTTAAAATTTAAACAATAAGTAATTTGAATATAAGAAAATTATTATTTTCTCGTAATCCATTCTGCAACGATAAAAAATACGATAAAAAAAGCAAAAGCGATAATAAAAAACCAAGCTGGAACGCCACCAAAAGATAACAAGCAAGACACCCCCTTAAAATTCTTATTCTAATAGTAACATATCCTTCTTCTACTTCCATTTCATAGTGGATGACCAATCTTGTTTAAACTTTTTCGATAAAATCAGCATATTTGAGTTAATTTCATAATTCCAATCCCTTGTCTCCCAAGGGGTTCAAAACAATAAAAATAGGGCACCTCCCCAATTTGGTATAATTTAAGTGACCAAACCAAAATTATCCCTGAGGTGAATGCCCTATGACTATTGTAAAACAAATGCGTCTTTTTGACATCCAAGAATTAATGGATATGGAAAGTTCTCGTCGTTTTGATGCGATTTTGTCTACTTTCAATCTACAACCGATTTTCCAACTGTTCCGTAAAACAACCATGTACGGTGCTCCGCGAGAGTTAAACTACGGTGCGATGATTCAATCATTAGTTATTCGTATTGTGGAACGCATTCCAACCGTAAAAGATTTAGTGAAGCGGCTAAAATATGATCTTATTTTCCGCTTAGATTGTGGCTTTCTATTATCAGATTCAGTGCCTTCTGAAGCTTCTTATTCACGCATGGTCGACGTGATTAGCCAATCAGATGTCTTTGTTGGAATGAATGATGACCTGATTCGAGCAGCCTTTACAGAAGGGTTTTTAGCTGATGAACATGTTAGTTATGACGCGACACATTTTGAAGCGCGTGATGCGTCCAAACCATCTGAGAAAAAAGAAAAAGTACCGAAAAAACGTGGGCGTAAATCGAAAGAAGAACGTGCTGCTTGGCTTGCGGAACAAGCCGAAATCGAGGCCAATCTCACAACCTACGAAAAGAAATTAGAAGATCAATTAACGATCCCGACAGCCACACTTTGGCAAGACATTCCGATTGAACCGAAGTGGGGCGTGAAGAAGAATAGTGACGGGAAAAACACGTTCTGGTTCGGCTTCAAAGGGCATTTAGCGGTCTCGACCAAAAGCCAGTACATTGTGGCATGCTTGATGTCGTCGGGGAGTTTAAGTGATAGTAAAGCGGCGATTCCCCTATTAAAAAAGGTAGTGGAAGTCATGCCAAATCAATTTACAACCGCTATATTCGATGCAGGATATGACTACGAAGCGATTTACCGCCAAATCTTAAATCAAGACATGAAAGCTGTCATTCCTTATGTCAAACGTCGTGAATCTGAAATCTTGGGCTTCGATGCAAATTTCCGTCCAACGTGTGTACGGGAACATAGCTACTGTTACGACAGCTTTGACGAGAAATATCAAAGCTTAAAATTTACGCGCCCGAAAGAATGTGCAACGTGTCCATTACGTGAAGATTCACTATGTCAAAAAGTCTTTAAAATCAAGTGTGAAACGGATATTCG
>NZ_ML122590.1:0-17202 GCF_003844195.1 Rummeliibacillus sp. TYF005 | reverse complement strand
AAGCGCAACTGTTTATTCAGTTGCGCTTTTTTTATACAAAATATTACTGGAATATTATTTACAAACAAACTTTTAAAAAAGATGATGAAATTTTCTTTATGTGTTGTAGAGAAAATATTAAAAGAATACTCTTATAATAAGAGCTTTGTGTTACTAAAATACGAGATATTTAATATTTTACTTTCAACTAGAGGACTTGCACTCTATTTTTATAAGTATCTTCTTCTTACTTAAGGAAAAATTCCAAAAGTATATGTATTAAAACAAAGCCAAAAGGATAGGACGAATATTAGAAGGAGGAAAGAGAATGACAAGTGTCTACGATTTTATTGTTGAGAAAACGAATGGAGAGAAACAGGATTTACAACAGTTCAAAGGAAATCCAATGTTAATTGTTAATACGGCAAGTAAATGTGGCTTTACACCACAATTTAAAGAATTACAAGATCTCTACGAAAAGTATCAAGATAAAGGATTTACTATTCTAGGATTCCCGTGTAGTCAGTTTAATAATCAAGAGTTTGCTAATATAGACGAAACGTTAGCATACTGCCAGTTGAATTATAACGTTGAATTTCTAATGTTTGCTAAGATAGATGTAAAGGGTGAAAATGCGTCACCTTTGTTTAAGTTTCTTGTCTCACAAAAGAAAGGATTGCTAACGGAAGGAATAAAATGGAATTTCACAAAGTTCCTAATTGATGGGAATGGAAATGTAGTGGCTAGATATGCTCCACAAACATCACCTTCTAAAATAGAAAATGACATTAAATCTTTATTGTGAGAAAAATCTAAATAATCTTACTTATCTTAGATTCCTTGACAAGTAAACGCATACGTTGTTAACCTTACAATTAATATATTTTTTATAGGAGGAGTTTAAGAAATGTGGGAAACGAAATTTGCCAAAGAGGGTTTAACATTTGATGATGTACTACTTGTGCCAGCACATTCTGAAGTATTACCTAAGGAAGTAGATTTATCAGTTAATTTAACATCAAAGATTAAATTGAATATCCCTATTATCAGTGCAGGGATGGATACAGTAACTGAAGCAACAATGGCAATCGCAATGGCTCGTCAAGGCGGCTTAGGTATCATTCATAAAAACATGAGTATTGAAGAACAAGCTGAACAAGTTGAAAAAGTTAAACGATCTGAAAATGGTGTAATTACAAATCCGTTTTTCTTAACACCTTCTCATCAAGTATTTGACGCAGAACATTTAATGGGGAAATACCGCATTTCAGGTGTTCCAATTGTAAACAATATGGAAGATCGCAAATTAGTAGGCATCATTACAAATCGCGATTTACGATTTGTTCAAGACTACTCTATTAAAATTGATGAAGTGATGACAAAAGAGGATTTAATCACAGCTCCTGTTGGTACTACATTAGATGAAGCTGAAAAAATGCTACAACAATACAAGATAGAAAAGTTACCTATTGTTGACGAAGATGGTGTTTTAACCGGATTAATCACTATTAAGGATATTGAGAAAGTAATGGAATATCCAAATGCTGCAAAAGATCAACATGGTCGTTTACTTGTTGGCGCAGCTGTAGGTGTAACAAAAGATTCTTTAATCCGTATTCAAAAATTAGTTGAGGCACAAGTTGATGTAATTGTTATTGATACAGCGCATGGTCACTCACAAGGCGTTCTTGATCAAGTGAAAAATATCCGCGCTGCATACCCTGACTTAGTCATTATTGCAGGTAATGTGGCAACAGCAGAAGCTACTAAAGCTCTATATGAAGCTGGAGCAGATGTTGTCAAAGTTGGTATTGGACCTGGTTCTATTTGTACTACTCGTGTTGTTGCTGGTGTAGGAGTACCACAAATTACAGCTATATATGATTGTGCTACAGAGGCACGTCGTCAAGGTAAAACTATAATAGCTGATGGTGGTATAAAATATTCTGGTGATATTGTTAAAGCTCTAGCTGCTGGTGGACATGCTGTTATGTTAGGTAGCTTACTAGCAGGAACATCTGAAGCGCCAGGGGAAACTGAGATTTTCCAAGGACGTCAATTCAAAGTTTACCGAGGAATGGGTTCTGTTGCTGCAATGGAAAATGGTTCTAAGGATCGTTATTTCCAAGAGAATGCGAAAAAACTTGTTCCTGAAGGTATTGAAGGTAGACTTCCATTTAAAGGACCATTGTCTGATACTATCTATCAATTACTTGGTGGTATTCGTTCAGGAATGGGTTATTGTGGAACAAAAGATCTTCATGATTTACGCGAAAAAGCACAATTTGTTCGTATGACAGGTGCTGGTTTAAGAGAAAGTCATCCACATGATGTACAAATTACGAAAGAAGCACCAAACTATTCATTAGCTTAAATTTGTATCTTTAGCACTCTTTTCGTAACTATTTATGTTGCGGAAAGGGTGTTTTTAATATCTAATGGTTGAAACACTATATTCTGTGTTAAAATGAGCGAGATAAATCTATACATAATTGGAGGTAAGAATAGGTGAAGACATCTAGAAAAAGCAAAACAATTAGTATAATGATAGCTATTGCTCTTTTGTTTAGCATGGTATCGTTACTACCCGGAGGAAATACAGCAAGCGCTACTGATAATCTAGGGTTAAATGTTAAAGGTGCAATTTTAATCGACGCTGATTCTGGTAAGATTTTGTATGAAAAAAATGCTAACGAGGCACTTGGAATTGCTAGTATGTCAAAGATGTTGACAGAGTATATTCTATTAGATGCTATAAATGATGGTAAAGTGAAGTGGGACCAAAAATATAAAGTCTCAGATTATGCTTACAAAATCTCTCAAGATCGCGCATTAAGTAATGTTCCATTACGTGCTGATGGCGAATATACCATTAAAGAATTATATGAAGCAATGGCTATTTATTCTGCTAATGCTGCTACTATTGCAATAGCCGAAACTATTGCTGGATCTGAAACTGAATTTTTAACATTAATGAATAAAAAAGCTAAGGAAATTGGTTTAAAGGGTTATCACTTTGTAAATGCTACAGGCCTTAACAATGCACAATTACAAGGTATGCAACCAAAGGGTACATCAGCTAGTGATGAAAATAAAATGCCAGCAAAATCAGTTGCTCGTCTTGCATATCATTTATTAAAAGATCATCCAGAGGTTTTAAAAACTTCAAGCATTCCTAGAAAAACATTCCGTGAAGGAACAGATGATGCGATTAAAATGGATAACTGGAACTTTATGTTGCCAGGTCTTGTATCTGAGTATGAAGGCGTAGATGGACTTAAAACAGGTACTACGGATTATGCTGGACAATGTTTCACAGGTACTGCAAAACGCAATGGTACACGTCTAATTGCGGTTGTAATGCATGCAGAAGGTGCAGCACATATAGCTCGTTTTAAAGCAGCTCGTCAACTATTTGATTATGGCTTTGGCCAATTTACAACTGAAGAAATCGTGCCAGCTGGCTATACATTTAAAAAACAAAGATCAATAGCAGTTAAAAATGGTAAAGAAAAAAATGTTAAGATAGCTACAAAAGATTCAATTTCCATGATGGTTAAAACAAGCGAAGTAGATGATTATCAAGCTAAACTTGTGCTAGATAAAGAGTCATTGAATGCTCCGGCGAAAAAAGGAACTGTTGTTGGACACGTTCAAATTGACAAAAAATCTGGTAAAGATTATGGATTTATAGATGGCTCAGTGAGCGGTGCAGATGTAGTGACTGCTGTTACTGCCGAAAAGGTAGGATGGTTCTCTCTTACACTTAAAAAAATTGGCGCATTCTTCTCAGGATTATTTTAAATAATATAAACAAAAGGGACTGGTTTTACAACCGGTCCCTTTTGTTTATATTATAAATGATAAAGTAAGATTCTATTTTAGTTAGGAAATTTAATGAATATCAAGCGCTCTTAGTCTAAGATTGGTTTTTGTAGTCTTAATTTAATCTGCAGTGCGTCTAATTCTCCAACAATCCATTAATTTTTGAATGGTATTTGTAATTTCAGCCTCTTCTATTCCTCCGAACCCTAGTAAAAATTGGTCTTCTCGATTTTGAGCTGTAGGTGCAATCATGTACTCTTTGATAGGTATAATCCTTATTCCTTGTTGTAGTGCAATGTTGCTCAAGTCCGTAGCACTCATCTCTTTCCTTACAGTTAATACAACATGCATACCGGCTTGCTCACCGGAAATAGAAACTGTTGGGGCATATGGATCTAGAGCTTGTGTGAGTTTTTCTAATTTTTTTCTGTAAATTTTACGCATACGATTCAAGTGTTTTGAAAAATAGCCATCCTTCATAAATTGGGTTAGCATATGTTGTTCAAAACGAGGAACGGTAGATGTATAGTATGTGAATATATCATGGTATCGAGTTAGTAATTTTTCGGGTAATACAAAGTATGCAATACGTAAAGATGGCATAAGTGATTTTGAAAAAGTACTAATATATATAACTTTTCCTCGATGATCCATTCCTTGTAAAGAGGCAATTGGCTTTCCTATATAACGGAATTCGCTATCATAGTCATCCTCTATAATATATCGTTCTTCCTCTTGTGCAGCCCAATTTAAAAGTTGAGCTCTTCGCGATGCAGAAAGAACTGCTCCTGTAGGAAACTGATGAGATGGGGTAACATAAGCAACTTTAGCACTTGATCCTTCTAATTGTTGTATTTGCATGCCATCTTCATCTACGTCGATTGGAATTACACTTTGATTGTATTGAGAAAAAATATGATGTGTTAAGGCATAACCTGGATTTTCAATTGCATATAGATTATCCTCTCCTAATAGTTTTATAATCATTGGCAAGAGCTGTTCGGTACCGGAACCTATAACGATCTGTTCTGGTGAGCATAAAACACCCCTTGATTGATATAAATAACTTGCAATTTGTTCGCGTAATTCTTGTTCACCTTGAGGGGAACCTATTAGTAACAAATCTTGTTTATGGTCATCAATAGCATCTTTTGCATACTTACGCCATGTAGTAAAAGGAAAAGAAGATGTATCAATTTTCCCCGGGTTAAAGTCAATTAGGATTTTGGGCTTTTTAGTAGTTTTAATCATTTGTTGAGAAGTTGTCTTTTCTACGTAAGCTAATTCTTCGATTGCTTCAACGAAAAAACCAACCCGTGATTTAGAAGTAATATATCCTTCTGCTATTAATTGTGCATATGCTAGTTCTACAGTTGTTTGGCTAATTGATAAAAATTCTGAGAGCTTTCTTTTAGATGGGAGCTTGGTTTGAACAGCGATTGTCCCTTCGATAATTCCTTTCTTTATTTCCTCGTACAGTTGTTCATAAAGCGGTGTTGCGGAATCCTTTTCTAATTGAATCATTAACATATCCATCATATCACCCCTAACTGACCATTTTAAAAATCGAATAACTGAATCTTTTGTTATGGTCAATTTTCAATATACTAATAGCATACTAGTTTTTGGGAGGGAATGGAATGGTTATTCAAACAGGTACTGAACGAGTAAAAAGGGGAATGGCAGAGATGCAAAAGGGTGGCGTTATCATGGACGTTATTAATGCAGAGCAGGCTAAAATTGCAGAGGCTGCAGGCGCAGTAGCAGTCATGGCATTAGAACGTGTCCCATCTGATATCCGCTCTGCCGGTGGAGTAGCACGAATGGCAGATCCTCGTATAGTTGAGGAGGTAATGGATGCTGTATCAATTCCAGTGATGGCAAAAGTACGCATTGGACATAAAGTAGAGGCACGTGTGCTTGAATCAATGGGCGTCGATTATATAGATGAGAGTGAAGTGTTAACACCAGCAGATGAAGAATTTCATTTATTAAAAAGTGAATATACTGTACCGTTTGTTTGTGGTTGCCGCGATTTAGGGGAGGCTGCACGTCGTATAGGTGAGGGGGCATCTATGTTACGAACAAAAGGAGAACCTGGAACTGGCAATATTGTTGAAGCTGTCCGACATATTCGAAAAGTCCATGCACAGGTTCGTAAGGTGGCGAACATGGCAAAAGATGAGTTAATGACCGAGGCAAAAATGTTAGGAGCACCTTTTGAAGTTTTACTTGAAATAAATCGTTTAGGACGTTTACCGGTGGTAAATTTTGCTGCGGGTGGTATAGCGACTCCTGCAGATGCTGCATTAATGATGGAGTTAGGTGCAGATGGGGTATTTGTTGGTTCGGGGATTTTTAAATCTGAAAATCCAGAGAAGTTTGCTCGTGCAATTGTAGAAGCTACAACAAATTATCAAGATTATAAGTTAATCGCTGAAGTATCAAAGGACCTTGGTATACCAATGAAAGGAATGGATATATCAAAACTTTCACAACAAGATCGTATGCAGGAGCGAGGATGGTAATATGGTTAAAATCGGAGTATTGGCTTTACAAGGAGCTGTACGAGAACATTTTAACGCAATTGAAGCGGTTGGTGCGACAGCTATAGAGGTGAAACATCAAGAGGAATTACAGGATATAGATGGTCTTGTAATACCAGGTGGGGAAAGTACAGCTATGAGAAAGCTCATTGATTATGATGACTTAATGCCCGCATTACAGCGTTTCTCTTTATCTGGTAAGCCGATGTTTGGTACATGTGCGGGTTTAATCCTCCTTGCTAATAAAATTATAGATGAGAATAAGACACATATAGGTGCAATGAATGTAGAAGTTAAGCGGAATTCATTTGGACGTCAAATAAATAGTTTTGAAGCATTGTTAGATTTAAAAGGAATAGGTAATGGTTTTCCTGCTATCTTTATTCGTGCGCCTCATATTGTTCGAGTCGGTGCAAATGTAGAAATTTTGGGTGAATATGAAGGGCGAATAGTACTCGCACGTGATGGTCAATATCTCGGATGCTCTTTTCATCCGGAATTAGCAGAAGATACGCGTATAATAGAATATTTTGTTCATATGGTGGAGGAAAGTAAGCGTTCAATACTTGCGCAACTTAAGAATGTATTGTAAAGTATGGGTAACTTAAAATTTATCACGATGATAGGAAGTAGTAACAAGTATGTTTTTTTTAGAGAGTCGACGGTTGGTGGAAGTCGATAAAGGCACTTGTGAATCCGTCCTGGAGTTGCTCAGTTGAACTTTTAGTAAGCTGTAGCCGGTTCTAAGCCGTTATGAAACAAGAGGAGTAGACATGACAATGTCTATTCAATTAGGGTGGCAACGCGGGTATGCTCTCGTCCCTTTCAGGGGATGAGGGCTTTTTTGTTTTTATTTTTTAAACTACTTCTCTAAAATCGAATATACAACTGGAGGAATAAATATGTTAGACATTAAACGTGTCCGCGCAAACTATGCGGAAATCAAAGAAAAATTAGCCCATCGTAATGAAGACCTTGGTACAATTGATCACTTTGAAGAATGGGATCAACAACGCCGTGATTTAATTGCAAAAACAGAGGTTTTAAAAGCAGAACGTAATAAAGCTTCTGAAGCAATTGCGCAAAAGAAACGTAACAAAGAAAATGCAGATGCAGATATTGCTCGTATGCGTGAAGTTGGGGAAGAAATAAAAAAATTAGATGAAGAATTGAACGAAGTTGAAGCTAAGTTTAATGATATGATGATGCGCCTTCCAAATATCCCACATGAAAGTGTACCTGTTGGTGATTCTGAAGATGATAACGAAGAAGTATATAAATGGGGAGAAGTACCAACATTTGATTTTGAAATTAAAGCACATTGGGATCTTGGACCAGAACTTGGAATTATAGATTTTGATCGTGCAGGTAAAGTAACAGGTAGTCGCTTTACGTTTTATAGAGGTTTAGGTGCTCGTCTTGAACGTGCTCTTTGGAACTTTATGATGGACTTACATGCTGACAAACATGGTTATGAAGAAATGCTACCTCCATACATGGCAAACCGTGCAAGTTTAACTGGTACAGGTCAACTTCCAAAATTTGAGGAAGATGCATTTTTAGTTGAAAAACCGGATTATTTCTTAATTCCAACTGCTGAAGTACCTGTAACAAACTATTATCGTGATGAAATTCTTGATGGTGCAAAACTTCCTCAAGCATTTACTGCTTTTAGTGCTTGTTTCCGTTCTGAAGCAGGTTCTGCTGGACGTGATACACGTGGTTTAATCCGTCAACACCAATTCAATAAAGTGGAACTTGTTCGTTTTGTAAAACCAGAAGATTCTTATGACGAATTAGAAAAACTTACTGGTCATGCAGAGGAAGTTCTTCAATTGTTAGGTTTGCCATACCGTAAACTTAAAATGTGTACAGCTGATCTTGGATTTACAGCAGCTAAAAAATATGACTTAGAAGTTTGGATACCAGCACAAAACATGTATCGTGAAATTTCTTCTTGCTCAAACTTTGAAGACTTCCAAGCTCGTCGTGCAAATATCCGCTTCCGTCGCGAACCAGGTGCAAAACCTGAGTATGTCCACACTTTAAACGGATCAGGTCTTGCCATCGGTCGTACTGTAGCAGCTATTTTGGAAAACTATCAACAAGCTGATGGAAGTGTAAAAATACCAGAAGTACTTGTACCATATATGGGTGGAATAGAAGTAATTCCAGCACTATCTAAATAATAGTAAATAGGCTGCCTAAAATGATTTATTCATTTTGGGTGGCCTTTTTTATATGTTTTTTTAATTTCCTTCTGTTTGTTTACGGAGTCTTTTCTCTTCTTTTTTTCGTATACGTAAAGCTTTAAAAAAATTTGTTAGCATCGCACTGCACTCTTCAGCCATGACTCCTTCTGTTACTTCACACTCATGATTGAAACGACTGTCGTTTAAAAGATGGTAGAGCGAGTCGACACAGCCAGCTTTTAAATCACGAGCTCCATATACGACGCGTGGTATTCGAGATTGTAAAATAGCACCCGAACACATTGGACAAGGCTCTAATGTAACGTATAGCGTTGTTTCTTCTAAACGCCAACTTCCTATAACATCACAGGCATGTTGAATAGCCATTAGTTCAGCATGTGTTACAGCATTTTGAGAATTTTCCCTTAAATTATGTGCACGTGCAATTATTTCATCTCGATAGACAATAATTGCACCAATTGGAACTTCCCCTAGTTCAGCTGCTTGCTGTGCCTCTTCAAGTGCAATTTGCATAAATTGATGATCTTTGTTCATTTTCACACTCTCCTTGCCAAATAGTTTAGCATGATTTTCAAGTTAGTGGCATATGATTAGTCATCATGTATATATAGAGGGGGATTTCTTTGATATACGTTGTAAAACAGGGAGATAGTTTATATAAAATTGCAAGGGATTATAATACAACAGTTGCAACAATAGTTGCATTGAATGAATTATCGAATCCAGATGTACTGGTAGTCGGACAAACGCTCGTTTTACCTGAAACGCCAAATCCAAATCGTAAAGCAATTGCTACAAATGCATATGTAGAGTGGTATACGAATGAGGTACCAGCACGACTCTCACAGGAATTAAGTAAAAGAGGTCCATTACTTACTTATATGATGCCATTTGCATATGAAGTAAAGAGGGATGGTACATTGACTTCTCTCAATTGGGGAGATTTAGAAGAAGTTGCAGCAGCCAATAGAACAGCTTCTGCAGTTGTACTCACTAATATAGAAAATGGTGCATTTAGCGATACATTAGCGCATGAAATTTTTATGGATACCAATTTGCAAGATTTAATCATTGGAGCAGCGATAAAGGAGGCAAAACAACATAATGCAAAAGACATTCATGTAGATTTTGAATACTTACCTCCAGAAGATAAGGAAAAATATGTAGATTTTCTAAAAAGGTTAGCTTCAAAAGCTCATCCTGAAGGATTAACAATTTCAGCAGCACTAGCCCCTAAAACTAGTGCTAATCAGCCTGGAAAATGGTATGAGGGGCACGATTATAAAGCAATTGGAGAAGTAGTAGATTTTGTTGTCATAATGACGTATGAATGGGGATATAGCGGTGGACCACCAATGGCTGTATCACCTATTACCCCAGTAACACAAGTTCTTGAATATGCAGTAAAGGATATTCCAGCTAATAAAATTATGATGGGGCAGAATTTATACGGTTATGATTGGAAGTTGCCATATAAGGTAGGTAACCCTAATGCTGTTGCTGTTAGTGCACAGTATGCCATTGATCTTGCAAGGCAAAACAATGCGGCGATTTCATACGATGAAGTTGCACAAGCACCATTTTTTCACTATTGGAAAGATGGAGTGGAACATGTCGTTTGGTTTGAAGATGCTAGATCTATAGAGGCAAAGTTCAAATTATTGCAGAGATTAGGATTAAAGGGTATTGCTTATTGGCATCTCGGCTTTTCTTTTCCACAAAATTGGGCGCTCTTACAACAAATGTTTCATGTGGAACATATCGTATAATTGTGAATTAAGAGACTTGACGATTATCGTCAGGTCTCTTCTTTTTTATGGGAGATAATATTGTAGTAAAGTGTTTTAGAATTGAATGCTCGATTCAATTCTAATTAATCCTTTATTTATACTACTTGGCATAGAAGGAACATAGTGTTTATTAGATTCTAGTAATAATTATTTAATTATAGAACGTCTTTATGATAAACTGTTTTCCTACTGTCCAACATTTTTCTACTGTGTTAGAATTATAGACATTGACTAAAAAGTAAACAAAGGGGGATTTCTAATGCCTGTGCCGTTTATCACGGTAGAAGGGCCTATTGGTGTTGGAAAGACGTCACTTTCTAAAATAATTTCCGAGACATTTAATTTTCATTTATTAAAGGAAATTGTAGATGAAAACCCATTTTTAGATAAATTCTATGAAGATATTGATGAATGGAGTTTTCAAACGGAAATGTTCTTTTTGTGTAATCGATATAAGCAATTAAATGATATTAAAGAATATATTTTAGCTAATGACCAACCAGTAGTGGCTGATTACCATATTTTTAAAAACCTGATTTTTGCAAAACGTACATTACCATCATTAGAATTTTATAAATATGAGAAAATTTATCGAATTTTAACAGAAGATATGATTAAACCGAATGTAGTAATCTATCTTTATGCAAGTGTAGATACATTGATGAAACGTATTGCAATGAGAGGTCGAGAATTCGAGAAAATGATCTCTAGAGAATATATGGAACAATTAGTAGTGGACTATCATGAATTTATAAGTGCTTTTGAACAAGAACATCCAGATATCCTTGTCATTCATTTTAATGGGGATGATATGGATTTTGTACACAATGATACAGATCTACAAAAAATATTAAATACAGTAGAGGAAACGTTAGAAAAAAGGAGCTTTAAGGCATGAATTTAAGAGAAAAATACGGTATTCCATCAAATGCCGTTATTACAATAGCAGGAACAGTAGGTGTGGGAAAATCTACGATGACAAATGCATTAGCGAAAGCATTAAACTTTCGTACTTCTTTTGAAAAAGTAGACACAAATCCATACTTAGATAAATTTTATGATGATTTTAGTAAATGGAGTTTCCATTTACAAATTTATTTCCTTGCTGAACGCTTTAAAGAACAAAAACGTATATTTGAGTATGGCGGAGGCTTTATCCAAGATCGTTCGATTTATGAAGATACAGGCATTTTCGCAAAAATGCACTTTGATAAAGGGACGATGAGCCCGACTGATTATGAAACATATACAAATTTATTTGATGCAATGGTAATGACACCATATTTCCCACACCCTGACTTACTAATATATCTTGAAGGCCCGATTGATGATATTATTGGTCGTATCGTAGAACGTGGACGCCCGATGGAACAACAAACAGATAAAGAATACTGGTATGAAATGCACAATCGCTATGAAAATTGGATTGATAATTTTAATGCTTGCCCAGTACTTCGTTTAGATATTAATGATTATGATTTAATGAAAAATCCAGATACAATCGAAATTATTTTAGAACGAATTGGTCATTTTATGGAACAAACATCTCATCTACGTAGAAGATAATAAATTTAGAACTGTTTTGGAAGCTATTAGAAGTAACTTCCCAAACAGTTTTTTTATATCAGTAAAAAGACATTGGCAGCATACGTGATTAGGATATTACATCTATTAACTAAACAGTTTTAAGAAATTAAGTAGAAATCATAAAGGCAACAGCATGTAACAATTCATTTTATAGTTTCTTATTTGGTCCAATATATGATATAAGTAGTCATATAAAATTTAGAATAATAACGGATGATGGGGGATAGTATGCGTGTTGCTATTTATTGCGGTTCAAAAACAGGAAATAACCCAATTTATGCAGAAAAGGCAAAAGAATTAGGTGCATTTTTGGCAAAAAATGATTTGGATATTGTTTATGGCGGTTCTAACCAAGGTCTTATGGGAATAGTTGCAAATGCAGTACTTGAAAACAACGGTAAAGTTATAGGGGTTATGCCGAATTTTTTGCAATGGAAAGAAGTTACTCATGGGCAAATAACAGAACTACATTATGTAAGTACAATGCATGAACGTAAGTGTAAAATGCTTGAATTAGCTGACCTATTAATTGCTTTACCGGGTGGAGCAGGGACTATGGACGAGTTTTTTGATGTGGTGACATTATCACAAATTGGTCAGCACCAAAAAATGGTATGTCTATATAATATAAATGAGTATTATCGACTTTTAAAATTACAGCTTGAATATATGGTGAATGAGGGTTTTATGTTACAGGAACAATATGAAAGTATATTGATTGTTCAAAATCCAGAAGAATTGCTGAAGATTATTCGGAGAAATAATAAATGAACCTTCATATATTTTAAAGACCGCCATTTTTCTTATAACCTGAAGTCTATTCTTTCTAACTAGTTGGAGGTTACAGCTGGGGCATATTTACAGCTAATAGAGGTCAAAATAAAAAAACAAACTATATAGTTTGTTTGAAATTTTCAGATTAAATTATAAAAAGAAAAATTCGTTACAATATGCAACGAATACAATCTCAATATGCGCGTGTTTTTATAAAAATNGTTTGACCCGCCTGTCGGTTTTCAAGACCGATCCCTTCAGCCAGACTTGGGTATTCCTCCAAATTGTTTTGTTGTCTTACTGACAAAATATACTTTATCATTATTTATTTTGTTAGTCAACAGTTTTAAAAAATTTTTTAATCTAAATTAGGCCTTTATATTTTTCTATGAATGACCGAAAGAACTTTCGGTTAATTAAGGTTTGAAAAAACGTTATTAATGGATACACTTCTTTTTATAATAGTTCATTTTAATGAAATCACGTATTTTAGTTGATTTTTTTAGTAGAAGTTCGTATACTAATAGATGCCGTGCTAGGTGGGAAGGTAGCGGTGTCCTGTAACTCGCAATCCGCTTTAGCGAGACTGAATTCCTTTTTGAGGCTGTCCGTATGTTTGGTCTGCCTCTTGCACGTAGCGTTGACGATTGGGTCCTGCGCAATGAGTCCCCATGAACCATGTCAGGTCCGGAAGGAAGCAGCATTAAGTGGTCTCACTCATGTGCCGCGGGGTAGCCTAATCTGAGCTAACGACAAGAGTAACGCTTATGTACGGCTGTCGAGGAAAGGTGCACGGCATTGACTGTGTAAATTCCAAACTCACTTGCCTTTTAGGTAAGTGAGTTTTTTCTTTTTTATACATATACAAATAAAGGCTAATCATCCGAGCTTATGCTATAATATTTGTATTAAACTGTTATGGCAGAAAGGAGAGAATAACGTTGGCATATCAAGCTTTTTATCGAGTTTATCGCCCGCAATCATTTAGAGAAATGTCAGGGCAGTCTCATGTAAAACGAACACTTCAAAATGCTCTCCTAGCCGACAAAACAACTCATGCGTACCTATTTTCTGGCCCACGTGGTACAGGGAAGACAAGTACTGCGAAAATTTTTGCAAAAGCTTTAAATTGTGAACATGCACCAACTGATGAACCGTGTAATGAATGTGCTACATGTAAAAGCATTTCAAATGGGTCCCATCCAGATGTTATTGAATTTGATGCAGCCTCTAATTCAAAAGTTGAAGAGATGCGTGAAATAATAGAAAAGGTTCGATTTGCTCCGGCAAGTGCACGTTATAAGGTTTATATTATTGATGAAGTTCATATGCTTTCAACAAGCGCGTTTAATGCATTACTGAAAACGTTAGAGGAACCTCCAGCCCATGTTGTTTTCATATTAGCAACAACTGAGCCTCATAAAATACCTGCTACAATCATTTCAAGATGTCAAAGATTTGATTTTAAAAGGCTATCGTCTAACGATATATTAGAACGTATGAAGATTGTTCTAGAAGATATTGCATTACCGTATGATGAACAAGCATTGAAAGTCATCGCAAAATCAGCAGCCGGTGGTATGCGTGATGCCTTGAGTATGTTGGATCAGGTAGTGTCATTTAGTGGTGAATCGTTAACACTGGATGATGCACTTTTTGTAACTGGCTCTATTAGCCAGGATATATTTTATGAGCTGGCACAAAGTTTAGCTGATAAGGATGTAGCAAAAGTATTAGCTATGCTTGAACAGTTAATGGATGAAGGAAAAGATGCCGTTCGCCTTTCTGAAGATCTTATTACATTCTTTAGAGACTTGTTGTTAATTCAAACAGCACCTGATTTAGGTGATCTACTTGAATTGGCAACTACAGATGAGAAATTTAAATCGTTAGCTAATAATTTTTCGATGGATACATTGTATAGCTATATCGATATTCTTTCGAAAACACAGCAGGAGATGCGTCTATCTTTACATTCAAAAGTATATTTGGAAACAGCATTGTTGAAAATGTCTCAATCACAATCTGTGATACCTACAAATACAGGTACTTTTAGTGACGTGAGTATACCGGAAGTTGCTGAGTTACAATCAAAACTCACAGTTTTAGAAACATTGGTTCATCAAATGCAACAAGGCGATCATGTTGTTCAACAACAAGCACCCCCTAAACAAAGACAGCATGCGAAACTTACTAGTAAATTTAATGTTCCTGTTGGACGAATACAGGAAGTTTTGAAGGTAGCTACAAAACGCGATATTCAAACGGTTAAAAATGCTTGGGTAGACGTGCTTCATCAATTACCAAAATCACAGTCAGCTTTATTAGAAGATTCAGAACCGGTAGCGGCATCTGAAAGTGCTTTTGTGATAAAATTCAAGTATGAGATCCATTGCCAAATGGCCGCAGATAACAAAGAATTAGTTTCTAACTTTGTCCAATATATGGCCGGAGTTACTGGTAAAATATACGACATTGTATTTGTACCGGAAAATAGTTGGCAAAAGATTAGAACTGATTTTATCCAACACCATAATATGGATAGAAAGAGTGAACATGAAGAAACAGTTGGCGAACAAACATCTGAGGTTGTACAATCTATTTTAGTTGAAGAACAACAATCCTCAGAAGATCCATTAGTTTCAGAAGCTGAAAAGTTATTTGGCAAAGATTTTGTGAAGATAGAAGAGTAAATTAATATTAGGAGGAATTTTAAAATGCGTGGAATGGGTAACATGAATAATATGATGAAACAGATGCAAAAAATGCAAAAGAAAATGATGCAAGCACAAGAAGAGCTTGCTGTACAAACATTTGAAGGTACTGCTAGTAATGGCCTTGTGAAAGTAATAATGAATGGTCAAAAACAAGTACAAGAGGTTCTTATTAATCCAGATGTTGTAGATCCAGAAGATGTAGAATTATTACAAGACATGATCATAATTGCTACAAACGCTGCAATTTCTAAAGTAGATGAAACAACAAATGAAACAATGGGCCAATTCACTAAAGGAATGAACCTTCCTGGATTCTAGGAGGAATTAGGATGCATTATCCTGAACCAATATCCAAACTAATCGATAGTTTTATGAAATTGCCAGGTATCGGGCCGAAAACAGCGTCCCGACTGGCGTTTTTTGTGTTAACGATGCAAGAAGATACAGTGCTTAACTTTGCAAAAGCTCTAGTAGATGCAAAACGTAATTTAAGTTATTGCTCAGTTTGCGGCAATATTACAGATATAGATCCATGTCATATTTGTCAAGATCCACAACGTGATCGTTCAACGATTTGTGTTGTACAAGATACAAAAGATGTTATTGCGATGGAGAAAATGCGCGATTATCATGGCTTATATCACGTATTGCAAGGTGCCATATCCCCAATGGATGGTATCGGACCAGAAGATATTAATGTTCCATCTTTATTAAAAAGATTACAAAATGAAGAAGTTCAAGAATTGATATTAGCAACCAACCCCACAATCGAGGGTGAAGCTACTGCTATGTATATTTCTCGTCTTGTTAAGCCATCTGGAATTCGTACAACACGTATTGCGCATGGTTTACCTGTGGGTGGAGATTTAGAATATGCGGATGAGGTGACTTTATCAAGAGCGTTAGAAGGTAGACGCGAATTGTAGAATGGGGTGCATGAAGAAATGTTTTTTCGAAAACAAAAGCTACGTAAGGAATATGATGATAAGCTTGTTCAGCTAATGCGCCATACAAAAGAGGAATGGCAACGCACACAAAATATTGAGAATTTAATGGTTGATTATGATTTAAATATTATTGCTCAACGGAAAATTGCTGAAAGCAAGCATTTTTACTTATTTAAAGAAGCTCGCATCCGTAAAATTTTAATTAAATAACGAATGACAGATAGTATCCTTGTCATATATATCAGTTACAACATATATTAATGGAGTGTGATTAATATGGCCAAGCTTATAATTAGCTTGATGGGGATACTGTTTGTTTTTTATTGGATCATTAGTAAACCAAAGGGTGTGCGGAACATTCTAGAGCTATTTTCAAATGTCGCTTTCCGTATTACGCTGGCATTCTGCGTGTTATATGTACTTTCTTATGGAGCGGGTTATATAGGGTTATGGATTCCGGTGAACTTTGCCTCAATCCTTATTGTTGGAGTTTTAGGAATCCCGGGAGTAATACTAGTTGCATGTTTAGCGGGTTTTAATTATTTTTTTCTATAGGCTTGTAATAAATGTAGTCATGTGATATATTAAATAGGTTGCTGATTTGATTGCAATATGTATTTTTTACTTTATTAATATAATATTTATATTGACATCAATTAGTTAATATGATATGATATTAAAGTCGTTAAGAGACAACAAGTTATATCTAGTATAACTTAATTGAATATAACTTTTAAAAAGTTGTTGACAATCAAACGTTATGATGATATAATAAATGAGTCGTTAAGATAATGACATGATATGAACCTTGAAAACTGAACAAG
>NZ_ML122589.1:0-17224 GCF_003844195.1 Rummeliibacillus sp. TYF005 | reverse complement strand
CCCCACCCCAACTATTTACAAAGAGCCATTACTTTTGTTAATGGTGATATTAGACTCCGATATGGTGAATACAACGTCAATAATTTCACATCAGGAAATCTATGTGCCCATTTTTCTTCAAAGGCGTGCATCTCTTCTTTATCAAATGCTACATATATTGCGATTAAATGTTCTGGGTGGAGTAACATTGCATAGCTTATTGAATGTTCAACTACCTTACTGATTCCACCTACTGGCACTAAAACTACATTCCCCTCAATTTTAGGAAGCACTTTATTCAATTGGTCAACTCGAAGTTGTTCACCTACTAAGGTATAGTGATTTTTAATTCGATGAAAAACGAAAATAAGTGTTGGTAAAAAGATTAGAACTGGCCAAACATGATCAAATTTAGTGATAAAGAAAATCATAGCTACAACAAAAGAGATAAAGGCTCCGACTGTATTAATGATAAATCTTCCAATCCAGCCCTTTGGTTTTTCCTTCCACCACTTCACCATCATTCCTGTTTGCGCTAATGTAAACGGAATAAAAACCCCTACAGCATACAATGGAATGAGCTGTTCTGTTGATCCTTGTGTCATTAATATAAGGATGACAGCAAAGACACCTAAGAAAATGATTCCATTTGAATAACCTAAACGGTCGCCACGAACTTGAAACATTCTAGGAATATACTTATCTTTTGATAGGTTAACGGCAAGTAATGGAAAAGCAGAGTATCCAGTATTTGCTGCGAGTACTAAGATGAGCGCTGTCATTCCTTGAATAACAAAATAGAAAACTGTACGACCAAAACTTTCTTTTGCTATTTGGGATACTACAGTTTCAGTCGAACTTGGACTAATCCCCATATAATAGGCAAGAAAGACAATTCCAGAAAATAGTATCGCTAATAATCCACCCATTGCCATTAAAGTTTTAGATGCATTTTGCGGTGCAGGTTCTTTAAAATTTGGAATAGCATTTGATATTGCTTCTACCCCAGTCAAAGCAGAACTTCCTGAAGCAAAAGCTTTTAACAAGATAAACAAACTAATACCAGCCACAGGAGTTCCAATCGATGCATGAAGATCTGGAGATACCTGACCTGTAGCAATTTTATATATTCCAACAACGATTAATATAAGCAATGATGCAACGAACAAGTAGACAGGATAAGCTAAAACAGATGCAGATTCAGTAATTCCTCGTAAATTAATAATGGTTAAGATGAGTACAAATAGAACTGACATCTCTACACTATATGCATGTAGCTCTGGAAATGCTGATGTAATCGCATCTGTACCTGCTGAAACACTAACAGCTACTGTTAAAATATAGTCCACTAAAAGTGAAGCACCGGCTATAAGGCCCGCATTTACTCCTAAATTTTCCTTTGATACGACATAAGCTCCACCACCATGTGGATATGCAAAAATCACTTGTCTATACGATAGTATAAGAGCAACTAACAGTATGATGACCAAAAATGCTATTGGAATAGAGTACCAAAAAGCTGCAGCACCTAAAGTCATTAAGACAATCAATATTTGCTCAGGACCATAGGCAACTGAAGACAACGCATCAGAGGACAAAATGGCAAGCGCTTTTGTTTTGTTTAACTTTTGTTCTCCTAGTTCGGTTGACTTTAAAGGTCTACCTATTAACATTCGTTTCAATGATAATTTCAACTAAAACACCTTCTTCACTAGAATGTGTTTCGTATTTCTAG
Source organism: Rummeliibacillus sp. TYF005 (assembly GCF_003844195.1). NCBI lineage: Bacteria > Bacillati > Bacillota > Bacilli > Caryophanales > Caryophanaceae > Rummeliibacillus > Rummeliibacillus sp. TYF005. The sequence goes on along the minus strand of NZ_ML122589.1, from coordinate 15,510 downwards.
CTGAAAGAAAAAGAAAAAAGCCTACAAGTCATAACAAAACAGACTTGTAGACATAGATGTTTGTCTAGCAAGCTCCATTTTTCTTCTCCTATAACGCTTACGAGGTTAGCTGTCGGATTCGGGCCTCGAAGTAGCCCTACCTATATAAAGGATTCACCCCAAGGATGTATATCATACACCCCAAAATTGGTTCCCCCGCGTATTTACTTCAGCGATTTAGAAATATGAAACTTTTTAAATTGTGAAGTTATACTACTCTCATTTTTTGAAAAAGTAAATACTGTAAGACAAAAATTTACTAGGCATTTAAGATTATTTTTCAAGAAGTATCTATTTACTGTCTTATTTCATGAGTTCTAAAACATCAACTGACAAAGCCACTCAAAATTCTCCTCGACATATGTCAGAAATATTTCTTTATGTTATTTATCAAAAAGGTGCATCAATTTTTGATGATGCACTTTTGATTTACTGAGTGGATGTAGTTTGTCTTTGTAATATTTTATGCAATTCTGCTAAATGTTCAATTTCATACATTGGTTGATCTTGTGTAAGATTCACCTTATGTTTTGGGTTAAACCAACATGTATCAATACCAGCATTTAAACCTCCCTTTATATCTGAAGAAAGTGAATCACCAATAATTAAAGTCGAAGATTGATCAATTGATGTAATATGTGAAAATACATAATCAAAGTATTCCTTCATTGGTTTTTGATAACCTGTGTCTTCTGAAACAAATATATCTCTGAAAAACGAATAAAGACCTGATTCATGTAAACGTTTATATTGAGTTTTTGAGACACCGTTTGTCACAATATACAAATCAAATTCGGAAGCAAGACTCTGGATTAACTCAGATGCTCCCTCTATCAAATCGTGATTTTCTGCTAAAAATTGTTGATAGCGAGAACCTAATCTTTTACCATCAGCCCTCTTACCATAAGCGTTAAACAGGCGTTCAAAGCGCGTGTCTACAATCTCTTCTCGAGAAACTTCTCCCCGTTCAAATGCTGCCCACAAACCTCCATTAATTTCTTTATATCGGTTCTCTACTTCGTCTGTTAAACTTAAACCATTTTCGGCAAAGAGACGATGTAAAGCCTCATCTTCAGCTGAAGAAAAATCTAGTAAAGTATCATCTATATCAAATAATAATGTTTTGTACTTGCTCATAGTCATTCCCCCAATACTAATAGTTATAACAGAAATAAAAGGGAAATAACATTGAATCGTTATTGTATTGGAGTAGACTGTAATCTTTTTAATTTACCTTTCATATTCTTTTTACTGATTTTAATTCTTGTCCTATAAACTCAAGCCGATAAACATCGGGCATTGCAAGCTGTTGCCAAAAGGAAAAGTCAAAACGACGATCAAAATATTGCATAATGAGTACCATCAAATTACCATGGGTACCTACTACGATCCTTTTCCCTTCATATTGTTTTAATACTTCTAATGTTGCATGTACTCCCCGTCTCTGAGCATCGATGTTGGATTCTCCTCCTGGCCATACAAAGGCTGGATTACTCCATACTTTTGAAATCGCTTGATGAAAGTCATCTACAGGTTCAGAAGACAGTAGTCGTTCACGAAATGCTTGATTGATCATAACTTCTTTTCCATTTGCCCTTGCGATACCTTCAACTGTTTGAATTGCTCGTTTATATGGACTAGCTATAACTAAATCGATTTCCTTTTTTGTTAACATCTTAGTTAATCTATCCGCATCACATAATCCCTGTTTTGAAAGTGGCCTTTTCAATTCATCAGGTGTGTAGATTGAATGTGCATGTCGAACAAAATAAATAGTAGTCATTTAGTTCCTTTCCCCTTGTTATAGAAATAAAACCATATGATATTCGTCCCAATAAGTTCCATCAACTGTTTTCAGTGCTCTTTTTTCTGTACCATATATTTCAAAATCTAATGCTTGATATAGAGCAATTGCGGAAATATTTGTTGTGACAACAGATAGATAGATTTGTTCAATTCCATCAATTTTCTTTGCTTGCTCTATAGCAGCTTGCATTAATTCTTTTCCAATACCCCTTTTACGCACCTTTTCTGTAACATACATCGCTACAATTGATGAACGGTGATGTAGTTTTGGACCTTGTTCTCTTAGTAAGGTAACAATACCAACTAATTCGTTCTGAACAAAATAGCCATAAGTCCAAAACTCATTTCTTTTCAACCTTTTTTGATAGTATTCTAATGGATTTTTTTGTTCATCTTCAAAAATTGCCGCAAAAGCTTCAGGATTCTTTTGCAATGCTTCTAACCTTAAGTCACGATAGGCTTGAGCATCTTTTTCTGTTAATAATCTAACAGTCAATGTAATCCCCCCTTGTTATTTGGCTATCTGCTTTAACCGTTCCTTGATGGAAAACCATTTTCCATACCCCATCAAAAATCTTCCAAATGGAACTACGTAGAGAATAATTGTGACGGGTTCTATTTTCCAGAAGGTATGTTACTAATACAATATCCTCTGATAGTGGATGTATGCTGAAGTTTGCAATGGAAGCATCAATTATACCTGCTCCATTTTCTCCAAGATAGCTTTGCATATGCCAAATATGCCCTGAGCTTCCGAACTCAAAAAAATCCTCTGCTAGATATTTTTTTAACTTAAGTGGATCTAAACGCACTTCATCTGTTAGTAGATTTTCTTCTAGTAGTTGAAGATGTTCTTTTAAATCAGGAATTGTCATATCGGTCACAATCCTTTTGAATTTTTAGAAAATTATAACATAGTGAAATATGTTTGAATATAAATATATTCTTTTTAGACATGGATGGTAGACTTCTTATGGATTAGAATATTTTGATCGATATTTGTTTCTTTTTTGAATGGGTATTTCCTTTTCACCATTAAATAAAAAATGAGGCCCCCAGGAAGGTAGCCTCATCTTCAAAGGTAATATTCTATTTCACCGATGTAGCAATCTTTAAAGCATCAATCGGGTCTTGTACTTTTTCTACTGAAAACACAATGTTGTTATTTTGCCATTTCACATTATTTTCAGTTGATTTTATGGCATCTAAATGAATCGAACCATTTGGCTTTGGAACCGGCAAAGTATTTGTTTCTAAAAATTCTACTGCTTTCTTCGCTAGTTCGAGCCCTTGTTCTGGCTTTGTCGCTCTTGTATGTGTTGCAAGTGCCCAGCGGCCTTCATTCCAACTAGTCCATAGCGCTCCAGCCCCTGCATCTTGATATCCAATAATTTGATGGCCAAGATTCACCTTTTGGCCACCTACCTTGCTAAAGTCTTCATAGGAAATTTCTGTATTTGCTTTATTTAAGTCAATGTATTTTATGACTTTATATTTTGCTATTATTGATTTTTTAGGAGCTTTTCTTAAGGATGGATCATTTATTTTAACGTTTTTATCACTTTCATAGAACACAATTGAATAGTTATTCTTTCCAGCTTTTGTTGTTGCGCTTAAATATTTTCCGTCCTTCAAAGGTAGTATGGTTGGAAGTTCGACTGGTAATCCTGACGTTTTTACTTCTTTTTTTATTGTTTCGATCATTTTTGTTTGATCTTCTTTGTTTGTAACAGATGAATTATTTGTACTTGAAGTTGTTGTATCATCTGTTGTTTTTTTAATTTCAGAAGTCTGTTGTTGTTCATTTTCATCATCTGTGTTGGTCTTTTCTTCAGTAGTTTGCGAATTGGTATCAACTTGTACAGTTGACTCACTATTCGTATCACTATTGCTTGTACCTTTTTCAGCATTCGCTGAGCAAGCACTTAACAAACACGTTGCTATTATGCAGCTAACCAGCTGTTTTGAATATTTCATAGTTTGCACCTCTTTAACAATCTTTTTTATGACAGGTCCTTATTTTATTATATATAACCGTAAATTATGTAAATGGCAGGAAAATTAAAATTAAATGACAAGCACGTAACAAATATATAAAACAAAAACTTCCATATAAAGAAAAAAGGGCTACCTTATTGTGGTAACCCCTCCTATCTATTCTTTAACTAATTATTGTTGTTGCATTTCTTTCGTTGGTCCCATGACACCTGGTACAGGTAATCCAGCTTGTCGAAGTAATACAGTCATTTGTCCACGATGATGTGTTTGATGTTCGATCAGTTTGTTTAAAAGTTTCCCGCGTAATATAGGACCCCCAAAACCACTTACTTCTTCTAAAAGGTCAGCATCTGTTAGTTTTGCTACTTCTTTTTTGAAGGCTTCTGAAAGTTGTTCATAAGCGTCCACGATTTCAGCAATATCTGTTGGAATTTCTTGACTGCGGCCTGGTCCAGGTACTTGAAGTTCTGCTAAATGCCCAAATGCAGCCCCTACACCTACTAAATGCCATGCTAACCAACCAAGTGTATTATGTCCTTCAACAATCGCTTGATTCATTTTGTCATTTGTAATAGCTTTAATGACTTTTAATGTGCCATCTGAAGAAGCTGTCCAATCTTCTAAAAAATCTTCTATTTTTCGATACATTTAGGTGATACCTCCATATTATGATTATCATTTTAATCATATCGAAGCGCATAAATGCATGCAATTATAAAGCGTTTTATCATATTTACTAACCCCTGTTATTTTTCCAGATGATTGTAACTATTATTTAACACTCTAATATATTTGTCTTGCTATGTAAAAAGTGTTTAGTTCAAAATAAAAACTTCTAAATATAAATAGGCCATCTTCAATTAGATAGCCCTTTATTAAAGCTTTTCTTTTCTAGTAACTCTTCTATCAAAATTAGTCTTCATCGCTTTCACTAGTTGATACCAAAAATATAACTACGCTTAATACAAAAAATATAAAGGGCTTCATAGCAACTTCAATACCTTGTCCTACCTTTAAATGTGTAGTAATCGCACCGACCATTACAACAGCCAATGCTCCACTTGAAATAGGAACAAAACCTTTTTTCATAAAACCAATTAATAACCCTATACCAGATGTTACTTCAATTGCTCCTATACAATACATAATAGTCTTTCCATAGCCATACACCTCAGTGAAATTCTCTACATGCATAGGATGAGCGGTTAGTTTTAAATAACCAAAATACATAAAAGCAATTGAAAGTAAGAACTGAATCAACGCAACAAGAGATTTCTTTAAAATAGCAACTCCTCCTCTATCACAAATTTTCTATACTACTATTTATAGTATCGATGGATAGAGTTTAGAAGTAGAACTTCTTAAAAACATAGATTTGAAAAAATAAAAGCACACTAACTGATTAAGTTAGAATGCTATTACTATTCAGTATAGATTAAGCCGCTTTTGTTCGAGGCTTATTAATCTTTTTAAATCTAGGACTCTTCCATAATTCTGCCCATTTTTTAATAGCAAGAATTACGACGATCAGGCCAAGAGCTAACATAATAACCGATAAAATACCATTTAACGGTTTATACCCAGTAGCTGCACTATTCCAGTAGACATTTTTGATCATCCAGAATCCTGCATAGTTTACTGTTACATATAAGTAAGCTAAAGGAACTAAACAAGTTAGTGCATACCAACGTTTATCGGCAATTTTTAAGACAACGGTTGTTCCGATTACAAGACCAATAGATGCCATTAGTTGGTTTGATACACCGAATAGGACCCAAATCGAACTAATATCGCCTGAATACAATAAATACCCCCATATGAAACAAGCTAGAGCACTAGCAAAAATTGAGCCTGGTAACCAATCTACACGTTTTAAAGGCTTATACACATCGCCAAAGAAATCTTGGATTAAATAACGAGCTACACGAGTACCTGCATCAATTGCAGTTAAGATAAATACTGCTTCGAACATTATGACAAATTGATAGAAATAAGCTGCTAAATCATAGAACCAAGGAATCTTAGCAAAAATATAGCTCATCCCGACAGCTAACGTAACTGCACCACCTGTTCTACCTTCTAAATCCATACCAATTTCTTGTGACAGTTCAGGTAAATGCACTGTTTGCATACCTAATGTTTTAAACACTTCTGGTGTTGAGTTAATCGCAAAATAATCACCAGGCATTAAAGCAGTTGCTGCGATTAACGCCATAATGCCTACCAAACATTCTACAAGCATAGCGCCAAAACCGACGGCTCTAATATCTTCCCATTTATTAATCATTTTAGGTGTTGTACCTGATCCAACAAATGCATGGAAACCAGAAATTGCCCCACACGCAATTGTAATGGAAACAAATGGCCACACTGGGCCTGCGATAACAGGTCCTCCACCATGGATAAAGTCCGTAACAGCTGGGAATTGAATCATCGGATTTACAAAGAATACACCGATGATTAATGCAATAAATACACCAATTTTCATGAAACTACTTAAATAATCACGAGGCGCTAATAGCAACCATACTGGAAGTGCTGCAGCAAAAAACGCATAAACAGGTAAAATAATTGCGAGCGTTTTCATATCAAAGTTTAAGAATTCGCCTAGGGCTGTATCCTTAATATAAGGTCCCATAAATACACCAATCATTAATAAAATAAAGCCTATTGTTGAAGTAGCCACTAAATTTCCTGTCTTCTTATAGGCAATACCAACAAGCATAGCAATTGGAATCGTAATCCCTACAGCAAATGTTCCCCAAGGATTATGGACAAGTGCATTTAATACAACCATTGATAAACCTGCCATTGTAATTGTGATAATAAATAGCATGGCTAAACCTGTACAAAAACCTGCTACAGGACCAAGTTCCTCTTTAGCCACTTCCGATAAAGATTTCCCCTTTTTCTTCATCGAAGCAAACAATACTACTGCATCATGGACAGCTCCACCTATTACTGCCCCTATTAATAACCAAAGCAATCCTGGCAGATAACCAAACTGTGCAGCTAAAATAGGGCCTACTAGCGGACCTGCGGCAGCAATTGCAGCAAAATGATGTCCAAATGTTACCCATTTGTTTGTTGGAACATAGTCTTTACCATCTTCCAATTCATGCGCAGGTGTTGGTTCTGATTCGTTGATTTTTAAAACCTTATTCGTAAAAAAGTATCCATAAAGACGATAAGTAATTACTAAAATACAAATTGAACCAATAACAACTGAAACCGCATTCATTTCCCTCATCCCCCTTAAACTAAAAACATTAATTTATATAGCATTCTAATTATTTGAAAATATAGAATACTTAGAATGAAACTATTATATAACAGTTATATATGATAAATAAAGGATTATTTAAATACTCTATCAAAATTACATTTCTAAAATTAAATATCCTAAAAAGGAATTTATATTCCATATGACACAAAATTCTTTGAAAAAACTAATTTATTTTAATCTCCTCTTCAAAGTAGTATAAAGGTATTAATTTATCTTAATTATAATCATATTTTCCTATACAATAATTATTTTTACCCATAAAAATAATAGGAGTTTTGACCGATAAACAAGATATGGTTTAAATAAAGATTTTAAGAAAGGAGCTATTATACTTGAATTGGAAAAAGAATATTTATGTAATTTGTTTGTTACTTATCATTGTCCCTAATGGGTTATTACTTGCTAATGCTCTAACTTATGGATTTCATTTGTTGATCTTACTTTCAATGGTTTCTTCGATTGCAATCTCCTTGCTTCTTTTCTTTAGAATAAGAGATATTGTAACAACAGAAAAAGAAACTATTATTGAATCCATTGATACACCATCAGAGTTATCGGCAGCAATTGAAACAATAACTACAGATTCTTCTTCAAAGGAAAAGGTAGCCACAGATGAATTTAGAGATAAATTCAAAAAACTAAGTACATTAACAGAAAAGATTATGGATGGTGCAAACATTCAATCACAAAATGTAGAAAAAAGCACCGAATTAATGATTAGTATTTCAGATGGTATAGAACAAATTGCAACAAGTACAGAAGCAGTTGCAAGCACTTCGCAATCAACAAATGAGGCTACCACAAAAGGATTTGAATCACTTGATATCGTTCTAAACCAAATGAATGCCATTAATGAATCTGTTGAAAACGTATCAAATGTTCTTACGGATTTATCAAAATTCTCTAATGATATTGGAAAAATTGTTAATACGATAACAGATATCTCTAGTCAAACTAATCTATTAGCATTAAATGCAGCCATTGAAGCAGCTCGAGCAGGTGAGCACGGACATGGATTTGCCATTGTAGCAGATGAAGTTCGCAAATTGTCAGAAGAAGTGAAATATTCTTCCAATCAGATAATAGATATCGTTTCATCTATTCAGATGAATGTTGGAAAATCTGTGGACTTGATCGAAGAAGGTAGAGAAAAAGTAAAATATGGCGTGCAAGGTGCAAATGATATTAAGCATACCTTTAGCACTATTCAAAGTGAAATTGTGGAAGTATCAAATCAAATCACCGACGTTTCAGCAGCAATCCAACAACTAGCTGCAGGGTCTGAAGAAATTACTAAAACTGTAGATTTCACAAAAAAGGTTCAGCTGAGCGGTGGAAATATGATAGAAGAACTCCATTCGACTATTCAAGAATATTTAACTAAAAAAGATAATATCGATTAGTTTGTTTCGCTTTTCAAATTAGATTGTTATTTAGGGGGATTTCACTATGAATAATAAGTTCTTTATAGAGAAAGCATTAAAGTCTAAATTTTATCAAAAAAAATTAGATAGTATAGATTTAGAAAACTGGAATAGCATTCCCTTTACCACTAAGAATGATTTAAGAAATGTAAGTCCACAAGACGTCCTTGGTGTTAACCAACGAGACATCTCTACATATCACGAAACGAGTGGAACTACTGGAACACCAACACCAAGTTGGTTCAGTCATAATGATGTAAAACAAGAGGCAGATGTATTAATACGTTCGGATCTCAAGTTAACCGAAAATGATCTTATTTTAAACCGATTTCCGTTCGCAGTAGCATTACCAGCTTTTATCTTGTACTGGGCAGCAAATAAAGTCAAAGCAGGACATATTGGGGTCGACCAATGGAGTAAAGCAACTCCCCTTAAAAGAGTAATCGAAATAATAAATAGAACTTCGCCCTCTATTTTAGCATTGGGCCCAACTGAAGCAGTAAAACTTTATCAAACCGGAAAACAAATGGGGCAACAATATCCTATTCAAGGTTTAAGAGCACTTGTTTTAGGTGGAGAAGTAGTTTCTCCTGCCAGAAAAAAATACATTGAAAAATTATGGGGTATTCCAGTCTATTTATTGTTCGGTAGTACAGAAACAGGGGGATTATTTGTAACTTGCCAAAATGGACATTATCACATTAACCATCCTCAAGTAAAAGTTGAAGTTGTAGATGATAATGGAGATCTAGTACAACCAAACACAATTGGTAATTGCGTACTATCTTCTGGTAGAGAAGGTATGCCTCTTCTTCGATATTATAATAATGATCTAGTAGAAATTCGTAAAGCAAACAACTGTAGTTGTGGCGATAAAAACGATATTCTTGTTCATTATGGTCGTAAGGATGACGCAATAACAATTAATACAAAAGAGATAAAATTGTACGACATTCAAGAAGCAGTATACTCTCTTAGTCAAGTTCCATTTATGTGGAAAATGAGGATTGAAAATGGTTCAATTGTTTTTATTTCACAATATTTAATAGAAATCGATAGTAAATCAATACAAAAAGAACTATCTACTTTACTTGGAGTTAATGTTTCTATCGAATTACAAGATATTATACCAATTGAAACATTAACTGAGAAACCGGCATTTGGTAAATACTCCTACATTGAATATTGATCATAAACTTTGTGTTACTCACTGATTATTCTAATAAAGGTAACTTATCTTCCAATTTCAGACGATAAGTTACCTTTTTTTATTAAAATTATTTAGAGAATGATTTAAATGATTCTATAGTTTCATTTATGTTTTTACTATTGCAAATTGCCGATATAACAGCAACACCATCGGCTCCAGCTTGTATAACTTGTGATGCATTTTGTTCAGTTATACCACCAATTGCAACAATCGGAAACTCTGGATACAGGGTTCTTGCATGATGTAGAAAACTTACACCTGAAGGTTTTTTGGCATCTGATTTTGACTTTGTTTCAAATATTGGACCAATCCCTACATAATCCGCACCACCATTTACAGCATTGTTCATTTCTTGTTCTGTATGAACGGATACACCAACAATCTTACCCTTGAATTTTGTTCGAATTACTTCTAGTGCAGTATCATCCTGTCCTACATGAACACCATCTGCGTCAATCTTCAATGCTAGTTCCACGTCATCATTGATGATAAAAGGTACATTGTATTCTTTACAAAGAGTTTGACAAGCTATTGCAAAATCTTCTAGCTCAATACCTTTTAATGCATTCTTCCCTTTCTCTCTCAATTGAAAAAAAGTTATTCCTGCCTTTAATGATTCCTCTAGAACTCTAAGTGGAGCACGGTTACAGTTTGTTGTTCCCATGATAAAATAGGTAGCTAAATCAGTTCGATTCAACGATTTTCACCTCACAAACCCCTTGTGCAATTTTATAAGAAAAATGATTGGTAGGACCATGACCATGACCAATATTTAAAGGGTTCTGAATTGCTAATTGTACAAATTTCTTTGCCTCGATAATAACTTCACGTAAATTTAACCCTTGTCCTAAGAATGCCGCTATTGCAGATGAAAAAGTGCACCCTGTTCCATGTGTTTGTCTAGTTTCAATTCGCTTTGTTTGCATAGAAAATGTTGTACCATCACGAAAGTACACTCTATCGATTGCAGCTTCTCCCTCTAAATGTCCACCCTTCATCACAACACATGAAACGCCCATATCCAATATAATATCGGCTGCCTTTTTAATATCTGTGGGTGTTCCAATTGTAATTCCACTGATTACTTCTGCTTCAGGAATATTGGGCGTTAAAACAGTAGCAAGTGGAAGTAATTTGTTTTTCAATGCTTCAACGGCATCTAATTGAAGAAGAGATGCTCCTCCTTTGGCAATCATTACTGGGTCAACCACGAGATGAATATCTTTATCTTTTAAACTTTCAGCAACAACTTCTATAATTTCAGCAGAAAACAACATACCTGTTTTAACTGTCTTTACTGGTAGATCCTTCATCACACTATCAATTTGTTGTTTAACAAAAACAGATGATGTAGGGAAAATACCTTCTACCCCCAATGTATTTTGAGCAGTTAAAGCAGTAATAGCAGATGTGCCGAAAACACCTAGTTCTTGAAAGGTTTTTAAGTCAGCTTGAATACCAGCACCACCACTACTATCAGAACCTGCTATGGTCATTACAATATCCATCATTGATCACCTCTAGATATATCGTGTAATCCATTAATCACTTCTATTTGAAAAGATCCTAGTAAATTCGCAGATGCAGCACGTTCTGCAACTACCTTATAATCTTTTAACACATCATGAAGAATTGTCATCTTATCTCCCTCTACTGCTAAAGCAGCCGCACAAATGGAACTAAGTAAGCATCCTGTTCCTGTCACTTGTGTCATCAATAGATGACCACCTGTAACACTTCTCACTTCTTCACCATCTGTTAATATATCTGAAGGTCCTGTTATAATAACTAAACAGTGATATCGACTCGCTACTTGTTTTGCCACTTGTTCAATATCAATTTCCCCTTCACCACTGTCTACACCTTTCGCATGCCACTCTACACCTGCAATTGTTGCTAATTCCCCAGCATTACAGCGGATTAAATCGACTTGCACTGCTACCAATAAATCTTGAACGGTTTGTTTTCGATATGCCGTGGCACCAACACCAACAGGATCAAGTACAACAGGTATCTGTCTACTATTTGCCTTACGCCCTGCAAGTATCATTGCTTTCCTAGTACGATTGTTAATCGTTCCAATATTAAGCAATAACGCAGATGCATTGGATACCATTTCTTCTACCTCTGACGATTCATCTGCCATAACCGGTGAAGCACCAATTGCTAGCAACCCATTAGCAGTAAAATTTGCTACTACATAATTCGTCATGCAGTGAATAAGAGGATTAGTCATTCGAATTTTAGATAAACTCATAGCTAGTCACTTCACCTTTCCAATCTTCAAATGTCCAAGGCATCTCCCAGAACTTCCATTCATAATAACAGCTTTTTTTAAAATGCGATTTTAATCGTGCTACTTTTTCAGGTTGCTCTTCTGCAAAGCGATTCATCATCGACTTTTGCAATTCAATTTTTTCTTTATAATCTGGGGAACTGTACATAGCAATCCATTCTTCATACAATTTGACACCGGGTTTCGCATTTTTATACTTTTCTCCGATTTCTTGATACAGCCAAGGACACGGCAACATTGCTGCGAATGCTTCTGCAACATCACCATTATGGGCTGCATTATACATATGACTTACATAATTATATGCAGCTGGAGCAGGTTCAAATTCTTCTAATTCTTTTTCTGTACACCCGAGCTCTTGAAAAACTGTTCGATGTAATTCAAGCTCAGCTGCATTGATAAAACTGGCTGTTTCTAGGAAATAGTTAATATCTTCATTCGCCGTTGCTTTTGATGCGGCAATAGCCAGTACTTTTGTGTAATTTTTTAAATAATAAGCATCCTGCATCATATAAAATTTGAATTTTCCAATTGGCAGCGTCCCATTAACCAATCCTTTTACAAACGGATGCTCAAAACTTCCTTCCCAATACAAATTTGTTTCTTTTCTCACTTCTTCACAAAATGTCATTCTAAGTCCTCCTTAGTAGTTGGACGTAGACGCAAAAAAGTCTCCATGAATGGACATAGAGACTTAAAGTGTTACGTTGCTCCCTACGTCAGTATTAACTGTCAGGTTCCAAGGGTCAGGTTTTACCTTCTCAACACAAAAGTGTCCCCCCGCACATAAATATTTGTTTTGGGTACAAAAAAACTCTCCAAATTATGGAGAGCTACTGTACAAAATTTCTTTGAATGTACTTTGCTCCCTACGTCAGTGTTAACTGCCAGGTTCCAAGGGTCAGGTTTTACCTTCTCAACACAAAAGTGTCCCCCTGCAAATATTTAAGTTACTTTTATCGTAGCATTTATGAATTAGCTACTCAAGGATAAATTTACCTACTCTTACTATTCCATTTTGGAATCAATACTTCCTTTATCAATCATATCTCTACTTTCAAATTCTCTGTTAAGCTCATTAAAAGGAGATGATCAAATGAGTGAATGGAATGCAGTTTTATATGATCAAAAGCACAATTTTATTTCAAAATTTGGCGGAGGTTTAGTCGAATTGTTAGCACCACAGAGAGGTGAAAATATCTTAGATTTAGGCTGTGGTACAGGAGATTTAGCTAACAAAATTGCAAATCAAGGAGCCTTAGTACATGGCATCGATGCATCAGAAACAATGATTCATCAAGCACAAACAAAATATCCACAATTACAATTTTCTGTAAATGATGCTACTCAAATTAACGTACATCATCAATTTGATGCGGTATTCTCTAATGCCGCATTACATTGGATCAAACAACCTGAAATCGTTGTACAAAATGTTTATGATGCTTTAAAGTCAAATGGCCGTTTTGTTGCTGAAATGGGTGGGAAAGGAAATATCTCTTCAATTGTAAATGCGATTAAACAAAGTATGAATGAATTGGGTTATGCGTATATTGAAGATTACTTTCCTTGGTACTTTCCTACAGCTGAGGAATATAGTAAATTATTAGAACGGGAAGGCTTCCAAGTGAAGATGATGACATTATACGAACGCCCAACCCAGCTTATTGGAGATGAAGGGATCAGAAATTGGTTGCAAATGTTTAGTAATAATATTTTTCAACATTTATCTAATACTCAAAAACAGAATGTTATTCAATTATGCGAAGAAATTTTAAAGCCTCAGTTATATAAAGAACATACTTGGATTGCTGATTATTGGAGGCTCCGTTTTGTTGCAGTTAAATAGACAAAGGAAAGGCATTTCAATTAATGTGGAATGCCTTTTATATTGAACTTCAACAGTTTATAGAATCTGTTAATGCACTATAAATAGCTTTGCTACTTTCTAAAAAAGCTTGAATATCACTAGATATGTATTTAGAAATAAAATAAGTTTGCGAAGTAATCTGCTGAAATAAGTTTAAGGATTGAATCCTTAGTATGCCTTCTTCTCCTTCTTTTTGCACAACACTTTGTGGTAAAAATGCAATTCCCAGTCCCTGCTTAACAAAATTTTTTATAACTTCAGTTTGATTAACTTGCATACTTTTATGTGAAGGAAATTTGCCTGTAAGCACATGCTGAATGTCTTCCCAGTATGGTGCATATTCATGGGTTAAAATGGTCTCATTTTTCAATAATTCAGTTGCCTCTACTTCACTTTTAGAGGGTGAGCTCACTAATTGAATAGCTTCATCTGCAATCATTTCAATTTGCAATTCTCGTATAGGTATTATTTTAGATAGACCGACATCTACTACACCACGGTAAACAGCTTCTCCTATCTGATTAGAATTTAATAATTCAAGCGAAATCTGAATATGTGGTTTATTGGCATTAAAATGCTCGATAATCTTTGGTAATGTTGAGTTAGCAATCTGCGGGGCTGCACCAACTGTTAGATGAGACGTATAACCATCTAAAAAAGCTTGTGTACTCCTTAGCGTTTCATCAAGCATGTCAACTAATTTTTGTGCTTTGATGTAGAAATGGGCACCAGCCATATTTAAACGTACTATTTTACCTTTTCGTTCAAATAACGGTGTATTTAGTTCTTTCTCCAAATGATGAATGTGTTTTGTCACAGTAGATTGTGTTAAAAAACGTTTTTCAGCAGTTTCCCCGAAATTTTCTGTTTTGGCTGCCACTAAAAATGTTCTTAACCATTCTGTATTCATGCGCAACCTCCCATCAACTGTATTTAAACAAGTGTTTTTTGAAGCTTAATTTCATCTCTAATTGGAATACCATCATATCCTATCAACGGTATCTCCGGTTTGTATGTTCTTGCTATTTCTACTGCGTTTGGCAAGACTTTCGTTAAGTGATATCCTCTTTTTTGGTAAAACTTTAGTGCATTTAAGTTATCGTTTGTTGTTATTAATATAACTTGTTTGCAACCCTTTTTTAGAGCTACTTTTTCTACTTCTTGGACAAGTTTTGTACCAATTCCACGACTTTCTTCGATGCTATCTAATGAAATAATTTCGCATTCTTCATCTCGAATAATATATGTGATGAGTCCAATGATTTCTTGTTGATCATTAATCGAAACAAATCCATCTAATTGGCTACAATCATATATCCCCGATGAAATAACTATTTCAGTAGTCCCCCAATGTTGCATAAAGAAATGGACTACTTTTTGCTTCGGGTATAATTGGAGCGATGTAATTTTCATTATCATTATTCCTTTTATTAGAATATTATGTCTATTCAATTGTAACAAACTCCTTATTAAAAGAGGAACTAAATATTATTTATTCTGAGAGAAATATAATCATGATTTTTAAGGGTAAAAAATGACTCCTTTAATAGGGAGGGCACTGAAAAACTTGCGTTTTTTAGT
>NZ_ML122588.1:0-18258 GCF_003844195.1 Rummeliibacillus sp. TYF005 | reverse complement strand
TCTTGCTTGTTCAGTTTTCAAGGTTCATATTGCGTCGCTTGTTTTAACGACTTGATTATTATATCAAATCTTATTTACGATGTCAACAACTTTTTAAAAGTTGTTTTATGTTCGTTTCATTTAACAGCAACTCAATAAGTATATCACTTTATTTAGTTATTGTCAATGAATAATATTAATTATACAACACAGAATTAATATTTGTTTTAGCGACTTGACTATATTAACATGTATGATTTATATCCGTCAATACTTTTTATGAAATTAATAGTAGACTTTTATAAATATAAAATTATCTTCTATATAATATAATTTCATTTTTTATTATATATTGTTCGATTAACTATATTTAACGCAGAGAATAACGGATACCTATATTGTCACTGAACAAAACAAAAAGAAATCTCATAAACTAATTTTATTAATCAACTGCACTCTAGGCTGGGTTAATACTCTTTCGACCCGTATTCAATCCATTGTAAACAGAAAACAGCTATTGTAAAATGAATGGTGGAAATTGTTGCTTGTATCAATGTTCTTGCACTTAGGTCATTTAAAGCAAGAGATTGTATAGCAGCAAAACTGTTTCTATATTTATTTCAGTCAACCGGTTTCTATAGAAATCGGTTTTTTATATTATTGTGTTGAATCTCTTCTATAGAGTCCAGTACATTTCAATACTCTAACGGGACACAATCGTATAAAACAGTGTAATAATTTTCAATGTTATCCTTGATAAAGATAAAGACCTTAAATAAGAAATTATTCATAATAGATAGGTATATACTATATAAAACTTAGGAGGTTAATATGCTAAAACGACTTGTGATAACTGGATACAAAGCACATGAACTTGGCATTTTCAACGATAAACATCCCGGTCTTGCAATCATCAAAAAAGCATTGCAAGACCGTTTAATATCGTTTATTGAGGATGGACTTGAGTGGGTAGTTTTAAGTGGGCAGCTCGGGGTCGAAACTTGGGCTGCTGAAGTTGTTATGGATTTGCAGATGGAATATCCCGATTTAAAATATGCAATCATCACGCCTTTTTTAGATCAAGAAAAGAATTGGAACGAAGTTAAACAAGAAAAGTATGAAATGATTCTGGCGCAAGCTGACTTTGTAACAAGTCTAACAAAACGTCCATACGAAGCACCTTGGCAGTTTATCGAAAAAAATAAATTCTTTTTGAAAAATTCGGACGGGATCTTAATAGTCTATGATGAAGAAAATGAAGGCTCTCCAAAATATATAAAAAAACTAGCCGAGCAATATGCCGACAAATATGAATATGAGATTTTCCTAATTGATGCGTATGATTTACAAGCAATCGCTGAAGAAGAACAAATGAAAAACTGGGAGCAATAAAAATTTTCTGCGACGAGTAATCGCAGGAGCAATAATTTCTGCGACGAGTAATCGCAGGAGCAAATCAAGTCACGTGGCTAATACAAATGCTAAGATCATTAAAAACAGGGTTCAAACTCTCTATTCCTTTGAACCCTGTTTTATCTGTCAATATTTATACTTAGGCATTTACTATATTTAATGATACTTCTTTTTCACGTACCAGAGGAATAACTTTTTCTCCGAATGCCTTTAGTTCTTCTTCATAATGTAAGAATCCCGTCAGGACAATATCTACGCCAATTTTCTTCAACTCAATTATACGATTTGCAACTTGTTCAGGCGTACCGATTAAACCTGTTTTAAATCCTTCATTATATTGTACAAGGTCTTCAAGAGAAGCATCTGCCCACATCCCCTTACCTTCTGGTGAAGAGGCTCCCGCTTTTTGTACTGACTTTTTAAAACCCTTAACCGCTTCTGTATTCGCATTAGATACGATATCACGGAGCACTTGTTGTGCCTCCACTTCCGTGTCACGTACAATTGCAAAACCATTCACTCCAAATCGAATTGGGCCTTGACCATTTTCTTTACGAAGTCTTTTCACTTCTTCAATTGTTTCTTTCAAAGCATCTAATGTATTTCCATTCATAAAGAAAACATCTGAAACACGCCCCCCCATTTCTTTAGCAGCACGTGATAGCCCTCCTTGAAAGACTGTAATTGGGTTAATAGGTTTTGGCTCTAACGTTGCATCATTTAAACGATAAAAGTTTCCATGATAATTCGCTTTTGGTTCGTTCCACAGAAGTTTTAATACTTCGATAAATTCCTCTGACCGACGATAACGTTCATCATGATCTAGCCAATATTCGCCATAGCTAGTAAACTCATCTTTTAACCAACCACTTACTACATTCACTGAAGCACGACCACCACTAATCTGATCAATCGTTGCCATCATCTTAGCAAAAACAGCAGGTTGCCATAATCCAGGAAGAACAGCCGTAATAATGTTCAAACGCTCTGTTGTAGCCGCTAAAGCAGAAGCCAATGTTGCGGCCTCTAATTGATTTTCCGCACCATAACTAGATAAGAAACGGGTCTGTAGTAATACATAGTCAAACCCTATATTTTCCGCAATTTGCGCATAACGTTTATTGTCCTCAAAATTCCAACCTGTTTTCTGAGGAAGATTCGAAACCACAAGTCCTCCGCTTACATTGGGTGCCCAATAGGCAAATTGTAAAGTCATCTATATTTACCTCCTGATTCAGTCATTTTATACTTTCATCAATTTTCTTCGCCCTGAATACAACTAGATCACAATATAAAATAATTTAAATTTTCTGAATTAAATTTAATATTTAAAAACCTATTTGTCAACTATGTTTTATACAAATTATATTGTTTATCAATATAATTTATGTTACGATAAGCGCAACAAATAGTCAGACTATTTTAAATTTAATTTGAAGGGCGGTTTCAGGGATATGAAGTATGGATATTGGTCTCCTCTTTATGGTGGATGGTTAAGAAATATAGAAGATGAACACAATCAAATGCCAGCTACATTTGATTATGTGAAAAAAGTGGCACAGCAAGCTGAACAACTCGGCTATGATATGACACTAATTGCTGAACTTTTTTTAAATGATATTAAAGGCATTGAAGAACCTGCATTAGATGCATGGTCAACTACTGCAGCAATAGCAGCAGTCACAGAAAAACTAAACATTCTTACAGCTATTCGTCCAGGCTATTACAACCCACAAACTTTTGGGAAAATGGCCTCTAATATAGATCAAATCAGCAATGGGCGCCTTGCATTAAATGTCGTTTCTGCTTGGTGGGAAGAAGAAGCTCGTCAATACGGGGGTGCTTTCACTGCTCACGATTCGCGATACGCTCGTACAGAAGAATTTTTGGCTGCACTAGAAGAATTATTTACTAAAACACCTGCATCATTTAAAGGTGATTACTATGAATTTGAAAATACTTATCTAGTGCCAAAACCAGTGAGAAACAACCATATCCCTATATTTGCAGGCGGAGAATCGGAAACAGGTAAACAAACAATTGCAAAAACATGTGATTCTTATGTGATGCATGGTGGCACTATAGAAGAGATTGAATCAAAGATTAAGGAAATGAATGGACGCCGCCAAGAACTTGGAAAACCTGATTTCGACACATTTGGTATGGCTGCTTACATCATTTGCCGTGATACAGAAGAAAAAGTGCAAGCTGAATTACAACGCATCACTACGATGAATCCTGAAAGTAAAGCTTATGCGGGATACAAAGATTTTGTCGGCAAATCTCAACTAAATGTAAAAGTTAGTAAAGAAGACTACTGTGTCTCAAATCGCGGTCTCCGTCCAAACCTAATTGGTACACCTAAGCAAATTGCGAAACGTATTCTTGCTTATGAAGAAGTTGGCTTAAATCTATTAATCCTTCAATTTTCGCCACAACTAGAAGAAATGAAGATTTTTGCTGAAAAAGTAATGCCATTAGTAGAACAACTTAGAAAAGAAAAAGTGGAGGCGGCAAAATAATGTCAAAAGTTTATATTATTCATGAAAATAGCGAGTGGACAGATCATTTAACAAAACGATTAAATGAATTAAATATTCCATATGAAGAATGGTTTTTAGATCAAGGTACAGTAGATTTAAGTTCTGTGCCACCTGAAGGCGTATTTTACAGCCGTATGAGTGCCTCATCACATACACGTGATCATCGATTCGCTCCGGAATTATCTAATGCTGTACTTGCATGGTTAGAATTCCACGGCCGTACAGTATTTAACGGAACAGACGCACTTAAGCTAGAATTAAGTAAAGTAAATCAATACTTAGCTTTAGAAAAAGCAGGCATTCGTACACCTAAAACAATCGCAGCTGTTGGAAAAAAACAAATAATTGAAGCTGCTAAAAAGTTAAACACACCTTCATTTATCACAAAACATAACCGCGCCGGTAAAGGACTCGGCGTTCAATTATTCAACTCTATTGAAGCTTTAGAAGCTTATGTGAATGGTCCTCTTTACGAAGAACCTGTTGACGGAATTACTCTAATCCAACAATATATTAAATCTCCCGAATCATTTATCACTCGTGCTGAATTTGTTGGTGCAAAATTTGTTTATGCCGTTCAAGTTGATACCTCAAAAGGTTTCGAACTATGCCCAGCAGACGCATGCCAAATCAACGACCTATTCTGCCCAGTCGGTGAGGAAGTTGAAGAAAAACCTAAGTTCCAAATCGTTGATGACTCTGTATTAGATTTAGAACAAATCAAATCTTATGAAGAATTCTTAAAAGCACAAAATATTACAGTTGCAGGAATCGAATTTATCAAAGATGAAAACGGCATCGTTTATACTTACGATATCAATACAAATACGAATTACAATAGCGATGCAGAAGCTAAAGCTGGGAAATACGGAATGCTAGAGCTCGCTACTTTCTTAGGGAAAGCATTAGAAAAAGAACAAGCACTTGTTTAATAGAATACTTACAAAAGAAAAACGATTCTAAAAGTGATGAATATCTTTTTAGAATCGTTTTTTAAATTCAAAAAGCCCCATCCGATTTGGATGGGGCTACATTTTCTATAAATTAAGCATGCTTTTCAGTTAGCTTCGTTTTTACTTCTTTCATTTCTTCCATTTTCACAGGCTCTACCTGTACATCACGTCTCCACGGAATCATGTTGAAAATGATATTTAATGCAATAGCTGTTACACTACCTGCTACAATACCATTACTTGTTAAAATACGAACAGTTTCAGGAAGTACTTTGAAGATATCTGGAACAACTGTTACTCCAAGTCCCATACCAATAGAGCAAGCGATAATCATTGCATTTCCTTCAGAGCCCCCTACTGCAGCACCTAACATTTTAATTCCTTGAGAAATAACCATGCCGAACATTGCAATCATCGCACCACCAAGGACAGCGGTAGGGATAATTGTTGTTAGAGCGGCAATTTTAGGTAAGAAACCTAGCGATACTAGTAAAATACCTGTGATGAAGATAACAGATCGATTTTTGACACCTGTCATTTGCATTAAACCTACATTTTGAGAAAATGCTGTGTACGGGAATGAGTTGAAAATACCACCTATAATAGAAGCTAAGCCTTCTGAGCGATATCCACGCGCAAGTGCTTTATCATCGATTGGTGTATTTGTCATATTACTTAGTGCAAAATAAGAACCTGTTGATTCAACAAGAGACACAATCGCAACAAGTGTCATAATGATAATTGGTTGTACATGAAATTCTGGTGTTGCAAAGTAGAAAGGTGTTACAATTTGTCCCCATGCAGCGTCTGCTACTGGTGAAAAATCTACCTTACCAACAAAAGCAGCGGCAATAGTCCCTAACACTAAACCAATTAGAATAGCAATTGAACGAACAAATCCTTTTGTAAAACGATACAACAAAATAATTGCTATTAATGTGCCAAAAGCAAGCGAAATGTTAGAAACTGAACCGAAATCAGCAGCTCCTTGACCACCACCAGCATTATTAACAGCAACCGGTATTAACGTAATCCCAATGATTGTTACTACTGAACCTGTAACGATAGGTGGGAAGAACTTTACGAGTTTACCAAAAATGCCTGAAATAAGAACAACAATTAAACCAGATGCAATTACTGCACCATAGATAGAACCTATGCCATATTTCGCACCAATTCCAATGATTGGTGTTACAGCTGTAAATGTACATCCGAGAACTAAAGGTAATCCGATTCCAATTACTTTACCACGCATAACTTGTAATAATGTAGCTATACCACACATCATAATGTCAATAGATACTAAATACGTTAACTGAGTAGAATCAAACTTCAGTGCTCCCCCAATGATTAATGGTACTAAAATTGCTCCTGCATACATTGCTAGTAAATGCTGAATTCCAAGTGTTGCAAGTTTTACCTTGTTCATCTGATCAGTTGCCTCCTAAGCAAATTGTACTTTGCCATTTTCTAATGAAGAAATAATAGCCAATGAATCAACTCGATAACCTAGGTCTCGTAAATATTGACCACCTGGTTGGAAACCTTTTTCTATGACAATGCCAATGCCGCTTATAGTAGCCTCAGCTTGTTTAGCAATATTGATTAAGCCTTTTGCTGCTTCCCCATTAGCTAAGAAATCATCAATAACTAATAGAACATCATCTTTATCGATATAATCTTTTGAAACAGAGATCGTATTTGTTACTTTTTTCGTAAACGAGTAAACATCTGCAGAATAGAAGTTATCTGTTAATGTTACTGACTTGCGCTTACGAGCGAACACAACCGGAATCCCTAATATGAGTCCCGCCATTACAGCTGGAGCAATTCCTGAAGATTCTATAGTAAGAATTTTTGTTAGCCCAGCATCTTTATATCGATTAGCAAACTCTTGCCCAATTGCTTGCATAAGATGTGGATCAATTTGATGATTCAAAAATGAATCTACTTTTAATACGTCTCCTGATAAGACTTTACCTTCACTTATGATTTTATCCTGAAGTAGTTTCAAAACTTAGGATCTCCCTTCTAGATTGAGTTCTTCGTATTTTATATGTCGTATCCCGTTTTCAAATAAAAAACTCGAAGAACTTGTACACTCACAAATCTATGAGCGAGCAAGTCCTTCGAGTTATAAAATCGAAAGTAATAGGAAAAAGAATACTGACTAAGTAAACTATTTACTATTATATTTGCTTCTCATAGTCAATTCATTTACGGTGAACTGGTAGAAACTCGCAAGCCTTATTCTTGCTATTATATGAGCGATTAATATTTAGTTTTATAATTTGAGAATGTCACAATTATAGCATGCTATAAGTAAAATTCAACGGAATGTTAAAATGTAAAATAATTCAGATAATTTAAAATGTGCATTTTTTAATAACATTCTTTCAAATATAATAAATTTCAATCTATTTACACGAACGTTCTAAAAAATATACTCTCTATTATTCGTCCGTTTGGGTATAATACACTTTTGAAACGCCATTACAAATCAAAAATAATAAATTAAAAAAGCTAATCTATTTAGGACTTTCTCCAGAAATAGATTAGCAATATTTTTATTGAATAGGTCGATCAGTTGAAAAATCTGCTTCCTCTAAACGAACAATTTTAGTTTTATGTTTCCATTTGTATCCAAACCAAAGGATAAAGAAAATTGGCAAGCCAATATAAGATACTAATATTCCATACCAATCAATATGACCACCTGTAAATGCTGTATAATTTTGCCCTAATACAACAATCATACATACTACAAATGCAAAGATTGGACCAAACGGGAAAAATCTCGAACGGTATGGTAGTTCAGATAGATCATGTCCTTGTGCAACAAACGCTTTGCGGAAGCGGTAATGGCTCGCTGCAATACCTAACCATGCGATAAACCCACACATCCCCGATGCATTTAATAACCAAATATACACAGTACCTGTCCCAAATAAAGATGCTAAGAAAGATAAACAAGCAACTAATAATGTAGCAATAAGTGCTGCAACTGGTACACCACGTTTGTTTAACTTTTTGAAAATTCTTGGTGCTTTACCTTCCATCGCTAATTCCCACAATGTACGGGATGATGCATATAATCCTGAGTTACCGGCTGATAAAATAGCAGTTAAAATTACTGCATTCATAATTGAAGCTGCAAAAGCAATACCAGCATTTTCAAATACTAAAGTAAATGGGCTAACAGTGACATCATCGCTATTAGCAAGGCGAGCATCTGTATATGGAATCAATAACCCAATAGCTAATATTGCTAGAATATAGAATAACAAAATACGCCAAAAAATTTGTTTTACTGCCTTTGGAATCGTTTTGTCTGGATTTTTTGTTTCCCCAGCAGTAATACCAAGCAACTCAGTTCCTTGGAATGAGAACCCTGCAGCTAAGAAAATACCAAATGTCGCAAAGAAACCTCCGTGGAATGGTGCATCCCCTTTAAAGAAATTCGTAAAACCAACCGGTGCATTTCCACCTAAAATACCGAAAATCATTAAAAAGCTTACGATTAAGAAAATAATAACCGTTGCAACTTTAATAATCGCAAACCAATATTCACTTTCACCAAAACTATTAACAGATAAATAATTTAAGACAAAAATAATTATTAAAAAGGCTGCACTCCATATAAATGAAGGTGTTTCAGGGAACCAATATTTCATAACAATTGAAACAGCTGAAACTTCTGCTGCAATAGTGATGGCCCAGTTATACCAGTAGTTCCATCCTAGAGCAAACCCTAACGATGGATCAATAAATTTTGAAGCATACGTACTAAATGACCCTGATACAGGCATATACGCTGCCATTTCTCCAAGACTAGTCATTAAGAAAAATACCATTATACCGATTAAACCATAAGCCAAAAGCGCACCACCCGGTCCAGCAGCAGCAACAGAATTTCCGCTCGCCAATAACAATCCTGTCCCAATTGTTCCTCCGAGTGAAATCATAGTAACATGACGACTTTTTAGACCTCTATTTAAGCTCTGTTGTTCACTAGAGCTTGTCTCTTTTATACTCATATTTCTCCTCTTTCCGATTTTCATTGCAAGAAAGGTCGGTTTGAAGCAAATAAAAAATACCATCCAAGGAAATTGAGATGGTATATAAACTCCCCATCAACCTTGATAAAGATAGCTCAACACGCCTTTTTAGACGTGACAGTTCTGCACCTTTCGATAGCAGCCCCAGCATTAGCAATAAAAAGCTTACCAACACTTCGGCAATATTCCCTTTTTTAATCGAGTCTGTAATGCTTTTTCATCTCGTCGATCATACTCATGAATATCGCGACCTCTACCTCATCTATTGGATGAGGCATGCAATATATAATTTTAATACGTGTCTATTATAATACAGGGTAAATTCAATAACAAGACGTAAATATACTGGAATTATAATACAACTAAGACAATAATCATTTAATCTACTATCTCTTAAAGATACTAAAGAGTTTTATTTTTACAAAGTATGTGTAAAACATTGTTATATAAATGGAAGAAAGATAAAAAATCGAGCGACAAAACTTCGCTCGATTTTCAATAACTTTTACTAATTAGTAGGGATTCTTTTGATAAGCGTACCCTGGTAGTTTCTTCGTATTATCATATGGCTTGTGGAAAATATGTGTCGTTGCAGGAGATAAAGGAGGGATCAACCATGTCCAATTACCAGTCACATCTCGATTTTCAGACGTTTCATTAACTTCAAAACGTTTAAATTGTTGTGCAGCCGTATGGTGATCAACAATGCTCACACCATCTTCTTTGAAAGAATAAAGTACCGCTACATTAAGTTCTACTAATGCACGATCACGCCATAAACTAGCATTGGAAGATGTATCTAAATCCATTTTTTCAGCAATTATTGGCAACATATTATAACGATCTTTATCAGCTAAATTACGAGCACCAATTTCCGTACCCATATACCATCCGTTAAACGGAGCTGCTGTATATGTAATGCCTCCGATTTCAAACTTCATACTTGAAATGATCGGTACAGCATACCATTTTAAATGTAAATCAACGAACCATTCGAAATTTGGATGTCGCAATTGCACCTCTTTAACATATCTTTGCGGAATTTCAAACAACTGCGGTTTACGATTTTCAACTTGTATCACTATTGGTAATACATCAAATTGTCCGCCTTTTCCTTGCCATCCTAATTTTATACATTCTTTTGTAAAGTCTATCGAACTAGAATCTCCAATTACTGAACCATCATCTTGTTCATAACCAGCATAGCGAATCAATTGATGATTCCATATTCTTACTTTCTGTGATTCAAAGATAGATATAGTCGGTCTTATTTTTCCGTTATTTGTTGCAAATTCTATATGCTCTAAAAGTTTTTCAAAAATTATTTTTTCATCATTTATCCCACGTTGATCTTTCACTTGAAGTGTTTGCCAAAACAATCGCCCAATGCATTTATTACTATTTCGCCAAGCTATTTTTGCACCATAAGCAAGTTCATCTGTCGTATGAGTGTAAACGCCAAACTTCTTAATATCTTGCTTGATGTATTTTAGACGTCGTTCCAGTTGGTCCGTGGGCAATTTGTTTTCTAAATAATACATCTTGATAAAGTCAATTGCCTCATTTAACATCGGCATTAGTGAACCCCCCATTAAAATACTTCAATTAGCTCTATCATAAATGAATTATTATGAAGAAAAAATATGTAGATTACATACCGATTTAAGAAGACTACATTTACCCTTCTTACAGGTTGTTTGCTTAGTATAGGCAAATAATTAAGAATCATTTCTTTTCTTCTAAATCACTGAATTCAACATTTCCATACCTATTCTCTCCGTATAATAAGTAGATATAAATCATAGTATTTTACGAGAATATTATTTTCAATTATGAACATTTCATAAATTTTAATGATAATAATAATTATTACAATATGCAATTATAATTATATTTTATCTATCAACGAGAAGATTTGATAAAAGTAATCAAATCTTCCTATTCGTTTTTTTCTATTTTAAACACCATTTTTAAACTATCTGTAATACATTCGTTAAAAAGTAATCGTTATAGCATCATTGTAAAATCTATTTTAATTTATACATCATATTTTAAAATAAAAATTACTAAAATAGAATAATTATAATTTACTTTCAATTGTTAATCTGTTATAGTTGTTTTCGAAGAGGTAATTCAATTTCTTTAAGGAGGAATTCATTCATGACAAAGGATAACAATAAAAAGTTAACTACTGCCGCTGGGGCTCCTGTTGTAAGTAACACAAACTCTATGACTGCAGGAAAACGTGGTCCTGTACTTTTACAAGATGTTTGGTTGATTGAAAAACTAGCAAACTTCAATCGTGAAGTTATTCCAGAACGCCGTATGCACGCTAAAGGTTCAGGTGCTTTCGGTACATTCACAGTCACTCACGATATTACTAAATATACAAAAGCAAAAATTTTCTCTGAAATAGGTAAGAAAACAGCAATGTTCGCACGATTCTCTACTGTCGCCGGTGAACGTGGTGCTGCAGATGCTGAACGTGATATTCGCGGTTTTGCATTAAAATTCTATACAGAGGAAGGTAACTGGGACTTAGTTGGTAACAATACTCCTGTATTCTTCTTCCGTGATGCAATGCACTTCCCAGACCTAAACCATGCTGTTAAACGTGATCCACGTACCAATATGCGCTCTGCTAATAACAACTGGGATTTCTGGACTAACCTTCCTGAAGCGTTACACCAAATTACTTACGTAATGGGTGACCGTGGTATTCCAACTGATTATCGTCATATGCACGGCTTTGGATCACATACTTACTCAATGATTAACGCAGACAACGAACGTGTTTATGTTAAATTCCATTTTAAAACACAACAAGGTATCAAAAACTTAACCGATGAAGAGGCTGCAGAAGTAATCGCGAAAGACCGTGAATCTTCACAACGCGATCTATATGAAGCTATCGAGCGTGGTGAGTTCCCTAAATGGACAATGTACATCCAAGTAATGACAGATGAACAAGCGAAGAACCATCCTGATAATCCATTTGATTTAACAAAAGTTTGGTATAAAAAAGATTATCCATTAATTCCAGTTGGTGAATTCGAGTTAAACCGTAACCCTGCAAACTACTTTGCTGAAGTTGAACAAGCTGCATTTGCTCCTTCTAACGTAGTTCCTGGTATTAGCTTTTCACCAGATAGAATGCTTCAAGCCCGTCTATTCGCATATGCTGATGCACAACGCTATCGTTTAGGTGTCAATCACACTTTAATTCCGGTTAACGCACCAAAATGCCCCGTGCATAATTTCCATCGTGATGGTTTCATGCGTACAGATGGCAACCTAGGAAGTACACTACACTATGAGCCAAATAGCTATGGTGAATGGCAAGAACAGCCTGCATACAAAAATCCATCTGAAGAGGCAGGTCCTGCGGATATCTATGATTTCCGTGAAGACGATGATAACTACTTTGAACAACCAGGAAAATTGTTCAACATCATGAGTCCAGATGAACAACAACGTCTATTTGAAAATACTGCTCGTAATATGGAAGGCGTTGAAAACTTTATCAAAGAACGTCACATCATCCACTGCTATAAAGCAGATCCAAAATACGGTGAAGGCGTTGCTAAAGCAATGGGTATTGACATTAACTCTATTGACGTACTTAAAGAAGTTCAATACCACTAAGATTTACTAATTTAAATTGACATTCATATTCCAAAAAAGACTGTAAGCAAAATACAATTTGCTTACAGTCTTTTCATGTAACACTTTTCAATTCTTTTAATTCAAACTTGAAACTACTATGCAAAAGATATTAGTTAACTCTATTGTCTTCTTTTTTCTTTCGTAATTCCTATATAAATGAAGAATGTTACGATAATAATTCCCATAGCTACTAAATACATTCTGCTATACCCTGCATTTGAAGCAACAATTCCAAGAATAAAAGAACCAACTGCCATTCCTAAATCCATCGCATTGAAAAATACAGAGTTTGCGATTCCAACCCGATGTCGCTCGACTGAACTGATAATCTGAGATTGGAACACAGGTGTAACTGAACCATAACCAATCCCAATTAGAATACCCGCAATAATCATTAGAAAACCAGTAAGAGGCAATTGTAAGATGAACATCCCAATAGCAAAGATCAAAATACAAGGAATAACAATAATTTTCGGTCCATACATATCAGAGTATTTACCTGTAAATGGGCGGAAGATTATCATAAAAATTGCATAAACAATAAAAAATGTACTAGCTGCAGCCACTAGGTTCAGTTCTTTCGCATAGATGGCTAAAAATGCCGATACACAAGAATAAGAAGTAGCTAATAAAAATGTTGGGATGGCATATGGAATCGTTTTTCCATCCATAATATCATTCCATGAAAAGCCTCTCTTTTCTATTTTAGTGACTGGCTCAAGTTTTGGAACGTTTATCACTAACGCTAACAAGATATTAATAGCTGCAAAAATAATACACAATATAATAGATAGAGTGTACATATTATGATTTGCTAAATTCAACCCGATTACTGGGCCAAATACCATCGCTACCCCCATAGCAAGTGAGAAATAACTAA
The DNA here is from genome assembly GCF_003844195.1 of Rummeliibacillus sp. TYF005. NCBI lineage: Bacteria > Bacillati > Bacillota > Bacilli > Caryophanales > Caryophanaceae > Rummeliibacillus > Rummeliibacillus sp. TYF005. The sequence goes on along the minus strand of NZ_ML122588.1, from coordinate 4,766 downwards.
CACCTTCTCCACGTCTAGATGCAGGGATTAACTCTGCACTAATTGTCCCTTTTACAGTTGTAATAATACCAAATGTTAAACCATGAAAAATTCTCAAAACTAAAATTGCACCTAATGATTTTGTAAACAAATATAAACTCGAAGCGATACAAAATGCTATTGTAGAATAAATTAAAATTTTCTTCTGAGAACCTTTTTCGACCCATTTCCCTGCCAGTGGTCGAATAACAATTGCAGCCGCTAAGAATAATGTAGTTAAAAGTCCCGCCTTATCAGCACCTGCATTCAAATTCTCTACCAAATATAACGGCAAAGAAGCAATTAGCACATAAAACACTAAAAAAATAAAAAAACTTATAATTGTTATGTTTATAAAGTCTTTAGTCCATAATTTTTCTTTTTCCATAAAAGTCCTCCTCAAGAATAGCAATATTCCAATTATACGCTGATTTAGGTATGCATAAATAATTGTATTTATCATAGTAGCCATGCATAATTGTAATACCAAACAAACGGAGGACTTGCTATGGAATGGTATCAATTACAATACTTTTTAACGTTAGCCAAAACACAAAACATCACAAAAGCATCTGAACAGTTAAACTTATCTCAATCTGCGCTTAGCAGATCTATTGCTCGATTAGAAAAAGAAATTGGCGCTCCTCTTTTTGAAAGAGAAAGTCGTGGAGTTAAGTTAAACCGTTATGGAAAGCTATTCTCGGAACATGCAAGTAATGCACTCTATGAAATTGAGACAGCCAAAAAGATGATTAATGACTTAGTAGACCCCTTTCACGGAACCATTGAATTAGCGTTTATTCAAACACTAGGATCAAGTTATATCCCAGAACTTATTCGATCATTTCAATTACAATACCCACATATTCAATTCAAACTCTATCAAGATATTACGAGTAAAATTCTTGAACAGGTAGAAACATCAGTTATTAATATTGGTTTCTGCTCCCCAACTACTAAAAAAGAAAGTTTAGAAATGCTCCCTATTATACAAGAAGAACTTTTGCTAATAGTCCCTAAAAATCACAGGTTGAACGGTAGAGAAAATGTTACTTTAGATGAGGTAGCTGATGATTCATTTATCTTTTTCAAAGAAGAAACAGCCTTAAGGGATGTCATTGAACTAATTTTTCAACAAGCAAACTTTCAGCCAAAAGTAGTTTTTGAGGGAATCGATGAAAAAACGATTGTAGATCTTGTTGCTGCTAATTTTGGCGTTGCATTGGTACCTAGTACTACAACCTTTAACATAGAAAAAGTTACTTCTATTAAGATTAGCCATCCGATTTGCACTCGCACAACGATGATGATTTGGCGCAGCACAGGGTATATTTCACCAGTAGTAAAACAATTCATTAAATTTGTAAAAGCATACGCTAGGTAACTTCATGTAGGACATACTTAGTCTACAACTAAAACATTTTAAATAATTTTTTACAATATTTTTCAAAGGGTTGATTTTAATGTTCGCATTCTTCCTTTATAATATAAGAACATACATTCGCGTATTAGATGAGGAAGGGGGAAAATGATGGACTTAAAATATAAAGCGCAAATTAAGAATCCTATTTTAAAATCTTTCCTAAAGGAAGGGAATCATTACGAATTATTTAGCACTTATATCGAGACACAAAATGAAGAAATTCTTAACATTATAGAAGAACAATTTAAACAGTACTATATTAGAATATTAGTTATTTCCTATTTCTCAAAATCTATTCATTTTGCCGCCCAACATTTTGATAAAAAGGTTAGAAAGAGACAAGTAATGCAACCATTAATATTAGATTCAACTGAGCGTTATAACTTAATGGATGTGAAAGAGGTATCAAATCATCGAAGGATCTTATCAGACTCAAATATCCTCCTATCTTCAGAAAAACTAGAGGATTATATTGAACAAGAGGAAGTTTATCAAGCTATACATCAACTAACAAAGAAGCAAAGGATTATTCTTTATTTTCTTTTTATAAAGGATATTAGCTACAAAGAGATTGCACAACTCCTCAATATTTCACCACAGGCTGTTTATAAACAAAAAAAACGTGCTTTGATGAAAATAAGGAGGTATATAAATGTCTGACATATCTAATCTAATAAATATGGTTAACAATTCAGGATTTCCTATTGTAATATCTATATACTTGTTACTTCGATTTGAAAAGAGACTTGAATCTTTAAATACAACTATTCAAAATATCTCTACTAAAATAGAAAAAATTTTAAGGTTAAATAAAAAGGACTGATTCGATGAATATTTTACAACTCAATGCATCTGAAGTGATTGAGATTCTTACTCCCAAAATAAAAAAAGAATTATGTCAGACAGATATACAAAATCGAAAGGATTTAGAACAAGAACTAATATTAATGATTATCGAAACTATACAAACTAAACACTTTAAAACCCCTCCAACTTTTTTGGAATTATTAGAAAAGGAGAATTTGATCATTTGTGATAAAAATATTAGGTTGGGATAACAACTCCTCAAAATAACCAAATTTGTCCCAGTACCCTAGTATGGAAGTAGTCTCACTTTTAATGAAAACATTAAATCCCTGAGGCTTATGTTGAACCCCAGGGATTTAAAAAATTATTTATATTAATCTTGATGTAATGCTTGAATGACATCAATCTTGGTTGCTTTTCGAGCCGGACGCCAACCACTCATAATTGCAACTCCCACACTAATCAACGAAGCAATGACCACAAGCTCCCATGGTATCGTCGAAAATCGAATTGCAGCATCTCCAATACCACTATCAGGCATAACCGCTTCTAGAATTTTAGGTAATGCAAAGTTTGCTAAAAAACTAATAATATATGAAATAATGATTGCGATTGCTGTGCCTAAAATACCTATATAAGCACTTTCCATCACAAACAATCGCTGAATTAACTTTGGCCCTGCACCTATTGCCTTCATCACTCCTATTTCACGTGTACGTTCTGTAACTGCCATTGTCATCGTATTGAAAATACCGATGGAGGCTATTAATACTGCTATTGTTCCTACAAAAATAAGTCCTACTTTTAATGCTAAGAAAAATACATTTAATTGTTCTAATTGTTCAGTAACTGAATAGACAGATAAATCCATTGCTTTTAAAGCTTTTAGTATACCTTTAACAGCCTCTATATCTGTTGCATAAGCATAATAACTTACATAGTAAAAATCCTGTTCTTTCATCTTTTGTTCAGCAATTATATTGTAATCCTTTAGAATTTCGGATTTCATCGTATCGCTTAATTGAATACTTGAATCCATATCCCACTCTTTAGAAGGTTTCTCCCCTATCCCAACAACCTTATATTTTCTTGTCTTCGTATGTTTTTTACTATTTTCCGGTTTGAAGGAAATTGATATTGTTTTTCCTAGTAACGATTGGTGGTAACCTATTTTCGATTTTTCTTGCTCATCTAGTTCCTCTTTAGCATTTTGTTTTTCTTCTTTTGTTACTAAGTTTTGTCCTAGATTATACCCAACGACAATTTCATTTTCTTTGGTTGGATAAGTCCCTTCAGATAATTTAACTTTTGCTTTTCTTTGTTCTTCAAAATTATTAAATTTCACTTCACTAAATCCAGAACGATTTTCAAATTTAACATAAGTAGTAAGAGCCTCATTGAAGTGAGTTGTATCCACAAGTGCCTGAACATTTGGAATAGCTTTAATTGCCTTTTGGTCAATATCTTTTTCATCAGAATTATATACTTCAATTTTCGTCACAGAACTATCTGATAAAATTTCATCCTTTAATGATCCTTGTAACCCAAATGCTATAGAAGCTAGGACAATTAAAAATGCACATCCCATTGTTGTTGCTAATATAGTAGTGAAAATACGCATTCGATTCTTCTTAATATGTTGTCTAACAAAATCTATTTGATCTCTAAACCGCACTAGGGATAGCCTCCTTTAATACACCATCATGCATCAAGAATTTTTGATGTGCAATATTTGCAACCTCTTCATCATGCGTAATAATGATAAATGTAATATCCATCGTATCGTTTAATAGCTTGATTAAACTTAAAATTTCTTGTTCCGTTTCGGAATCTAAATTCCCAGTTGGCTCATCTGCCAAAATGATTGGTGGATTAGTTACAAGCGCTCGAGCTATGGCTACCCGTTGTTGTTGACCTCCGGATAACTCATTTGGGTAGTGATCTGAGACAGCATCTAGTCCGACTTTTTTTATGATTTTTTCTACTGTTTTAAATCGTGCATTTTTGCCCATTCCTTGGATTTTCAATGGCAATTCAATATTTTCAAAAGCGGTTAAACCCGGCATTAGCTGAAAGTTTTGGAAGATAAAACCCATATTTTCAGAGCGGAACTTTGCATAGTCTGATTCTGATAGGTTTGTCGTTTCTTTCCCTTGCATCTCAATTGAGCCTTGCTCAGGCTTAAGAAATCCTGCAACAATATTAAGTAATGTAGATTTGCCAGAGCCACTTTTTCCAACAATTGAAGCTATTTCTCCTTTATTAATTGTAAACGAGATATTCTTTAATACCGGAACCTTTTTCTCACTCCCTTTTTTACCGATTCTAAATGTATGACTAATATTTTTTACGGTTATCAATGATATCGACCTCCATCATTTCATCTAGCAATCAGTATATGGAAAACTTCTTAATAATTTCATATTAAAAAAATGAAGAATTCCTTAAGATTTATACAAAAAAGAAACCATTTAGAAAAACACATTCTAAATGAATCAATTTCATAACTCGATTTTTT
>NZ_ML122587.1:0-18286 GCF_003844195.1 Rummeliibacillus sp. TYF005 | reverse complement strand
TAAAAGCACAACTGTTTATTCAGTTGTGCTTTTTTAGTATCTATTTTTATAGTATTGTATGATGAAAATTGAACCATAAATAGAATCACTTTGTTATGGATGGTTCTATTTAATTTATTATTGTATTATTTATATAGAGTATGAATTAAATTCTTATGGATCTTGTTAACGATGAACTCTACATTAAAGTATTATTATAAACATAAATAAAATGATTAGGAGCGCTAACTTGGAAAATTGGATTATTGAAGTAATGAATTCATATGGATATCTAGGAATTGTTCTATTGATAGCTTTAGAGAATATTTTTCCGCCCATACCTTCTGAAGTTATTTTGACATTTAGTGGATTTTTGACGACAACTTCTGATGTAACTGTTATGGGAGTTATTATTTTCTCAACGATAGGATCCATTATTGGTGCAATTGTTCTTTTTGGAATAGGAAGGCTTCTAGATGTAGACAAGTTAGAAAAAATTGTTAATCGTTGGGGGCATATATTGCGATTAACACAAAAAGATGTTCAAAAAGCAGATGCTTGGTTTCGCAAAATTGGGGTTTGGGCAGTCTTAATAGGTAGACTTGTTCCAATTGTAAGAAGTCTAATTTCCATTCCAGCAGGTATGGCACGTATGAACTTTGGTATATTTTTATTTTTCACAATGATAGGCTCTTTAATTTGGAATAGTGTTTTGGTAACTATAGGTGCGAAATTAGGGTCATCTTGGAATACAATTTTGGAATATGTAGATATATATTCTAATGTTGTGTTGATCTTACTAGCAATACTTTTTTTGATGTTGATTATATGGTTTATAAAAACTCGAAAGTAAAGAGTTCGGCCGCAAATACTTTTACGTATTTGTGGCTTTATTTTTTGTGCAATTTATTATTATATGTATTTTTTAGATTTGGTTGTTTCATAAAGAATTTAGTTATAAGTGTCACAGTCAAAATAGGTATTGCACTATGTCAAGTTGTTTTAATTACATATAAATATTGTACGCATTACTATTCTATGAATAAAAGGGAGGGAATTTTGTTTAATCCTGTGAAGAATAATCATGATAATCATCAATATCAAAATTGTTAGATGGAAGGTAGAATAATATGCAGCCAATGGTTTTTATAACGATTATCACCTTTTTGGTCACATTAGTGTTTATTTTGTGGAGGCCAAAAGGCATTAATGAAGCTATACCTGCTACTATTGGTGCTATTGTTATTATACTCACTGGAAGTGTCTCACTTTCTGATTTAGCTATTATTGCAGAAACAATCAGTGATGCAGCCATAACGATTATGGCTACCATTGTTATGGCAATCGTCTTAGAAAGTTTTGGCCTTTTTCATTGGGTTGCAGAAAAATTAACAGAAAAAGCAAAGGGTTCGGGCATTCGATTATTCTGGTATGTCAATCTTTTATGTTTTATGATGACGCTTTTTTTTAATAATGATGGTAGCATTTTAATAACAACCCCTATATTAGTCATGTTATTAAATAATATGGGGTTAAAAAATCATCAAAAAGTTCCCTATCTCCTTTCGGGTGGATTAATCGCAACTGCATCAAGTGCTCCAATTGGCGTTAGTAACATTGTTAATCTAATTGCGCTGAAAATTGTTCATATGGATTTGTATATGCATACACTTATGATGTTTGTTCCTGCAACACTTGGATTAATCTTGTTAGCTACACTTTTATTTCTTCGCTTTAAAAAAATTATCCCAAAAACGATTCCTACAAAGGTAAATGGTTTATCATTACCTGCTTATCATCCTCTTAAACAAAGTTCTGTATATACTATTGAAAAAAACCGTACAAAGTTTGTACGAAATATACTCATATTTGTGCTCGCTGTACGCCTTAGTCTATTTGTAGCATCATACTTTTCTATACCGCTTTCCTTAATGTCGGTAATTGGATCGTTTATATTACTAGGGTGGAGATGGGCCTATTTGAAGGTTCCACCAAATGACATGTTAAAGAAGACACCTTGGTATATCATCGCTTTTGCATTTAGTATGTATGTCATTATTTATGGGCTCAATAATATTGGTTTAACGGATATGCTAATTCATATCATGTCTCCTCTGGTATCAGGAAGTCTACTTCATACAAGTGTATTGATGGGTATCCTTTTAACTCTATTATCAAATATATTCAATAATCATCCTGCCTTGATGGTCGGTACAATTACATTAACGAATATGCCCCTTGATGCAATTTCACTTAAAGTGGCTTATCTGGCGAATGTGATAGGAAGTGATATAGGTGCTTTGTTACTTCCGATGGGAACGCTCGCTACATTAATGTGGATGCACATTGTAAGAAGTGGAAATGTCAAAATTTCCTGGTCAGAATATATTAGAATAACGGTTGTTATTATACCGCCAACATTGTTATTTACATTAGTCATTTTATATTACTGGGTTACTTGGATTTTTTAATAGAATTATAGGGCATTTGTCTAACAGTTTAAGAATGCTCTGCGTATATTAATATCAATTAATTTATAAGGGGGAAAGAAAAGAAATGCCTAAAGGTAAAAGAGGGAGAGGTAGATCATCGTCATCAAGTTCAGGGTCTTGTAGCTGCTCAATNGAGGGAGAGGTAGATCATCGTCATCAAGTTCAGGGTCTTGTAGCTGCTCAATAACATCGCATAGAAGTTCAGGAGGTCATAGTGGCTCAAGAACATCACACAGAAGTTCAAGATCTTGTAGCTGTTCAAGAACATCGCATAGAAGTTCAGGGAGCCATAGCCGCTCAAGAACATCACACAGAAGTTCAAGATCTTGTAGCTGCTCAAGAACATCACACAGAAGTTCAGGAGGTCATAGCCGCTCAAGAACATCGCATAGAAGTTCAGGGGGCCATAGCCGCTCAAGAACATCACACAGAAGTTCAGGCTCCTGTAGCTGTTCAAAATCGTCACGCAGAAGTTCAGGATCTCATAGCCGCTCAAGATCATCCTCCTGTTCTTGTTGCAAAAGTTAGAAATTATTCTTTATATGACTTATGTTTTAAGAACTTTCCTTAATCTACGTTTAGGGGGAGTTCTTAGTTCATATTCTTTTGCGATTAATTTTTATTAAAAATAAAGGTAAGTAAAGAATAAGGATTTAATAGACCAAGGTGATTGATTAAAAAAGAGCAGGTGAATATTTGCATTATTCCATTCCTTCATATTTTTTAATAATCGATAAAGATGATTTAAATTGTTTAAGGAAGAATCTCAAGAGCGATGAACCGGTCTTTGCAAAATTAAAAGTCGGCGATTCAACTTATAGGATAAATATTGCTTATAGAGGATCGTATACTCGGGAAATGCGTAAACGATCTTATACTTTTTACTTTAATGAAGAGAAAAAATTCTTTGATGCCCGCACGATCCATCTAAATGCAGAATATCGAGATCCTTCACTTATGCGTAATAAGCTCTCATTTGATTTTTTTAAAGAGTTAAAAGTACTTGCACCGAATAGCCAGCATATAAGATTATTTCGAAACGATGAACTTAAAGGACTCTATTTACAATTAGAATCAGTAGATGATCTTTTTTTAAAAAAGAGGAATTTACCAGAGGGACCAATTTATTATGCTGAAAATAATAATGCAAACTTTTCTCTTACAAGAGATGGAAGGAAAAAGAGATCCCGTTTATCAGGGTATTATCAAGCTTTTGGTACATCAACTGATGACCAACACCTTCGTGAATTCATATCAAAGATTAATACTACTTCTAAATTCGATTTCCCCGAAATTATTTTACAATATTTGAATATAGATACCTTTTTAGGTTGGCTTATTGGAGCAGTTTGTACAATGAATAATGATGGTTTTACTCATAATTACTCACTATATCGTAACAAGGTGACAGGGCTATATGAGATAATGCCGTGGGATTATGATGGAACGTGGGGAAGGAAAATAAGTGGTGGGGTAATGGATCATACTTATGTTCCTTTTGAAGGTAACAAGGAAAACCATCTTATTGATCTTATCTTACAAGTTCCCGAATTTAGGAAAATGTATAAAGAAAAGCTAGAAGAAATATTAGAGACTAAATTTACAGTTGGTTTTATGGAAGATAAGGTGATGAAGCTTCATCAAAGTATACGACCCGATTTTTTACTCGATCCATACAAAAAACATAAAATTGATCTATTTGATCAAGAACCAGATTTTATTTTTCAATTTATCCATAAGCGAAACGAATATTTAAAAAGCAAAATCAAGTCATATGATTGATAAAAATTAGAGAACGGAGGACTCTTATTGTTTCCGATATGTGTAAAAGAAACAGGGAAATATGGAAGAGGAATTTTCGCTACAAGAGATATAAAAAAGGATGAACTCATTGAATCATCCCCAATTGTTATTTCACCTGAGAGTGAGTGGAAGTATTTAGAGAAAACTAAACTCTTTTATTATTGTTTTTATTGGGGACATGATACAGCAATAGCACTTGGGTATGGTTCACTCTTTAATCATTCATATACTCCGAATGCAATTTATTATAATAATGAAGATAAGTTAACAATCGACTTTTATGCGCTAACAGATATCAAAGCTGGAGAAGAAATAACTATCAATTATAATGGAGAAGCGGATGATCAATCTGAACTATGGTTTGATGTAATTGATTAATATAAATACTTAACGTAAAACTAAGAGTATCGTTTTAAATACTCTTGGTTTTTCTTATTGTTATATTCTTTCTACAATCAGTAGAGATACAGAAGATTTAAGATGGAAAGATAACTTAAAAATAAAAAAATATCTTCTTCACCATCAGGTACAGATGATGAAGAAGATATCCATTAATTTATCTATACTAATTGAGATGGGAAAAGACGTGTGGGATGTAAGAGGAAAAGTAGATAAATAGCTCTAAATCATAGGACTAATTTACACTATAGAGAGACTCTGGATATGCTGGATGTTAATATAATACGGAACAGATCTAGTTGTTAAGATTTCTACAAAATTCCCGCTAAAATCGACTAACTTTCCTATTTGGTAGCTCTTTTCTCCAAGATTAATAATGACTAACTCATCTTTTATCTTCTTGACCAAATTATCTAAGTTTTGAGGAAGTTCAACTGAATACTGATCAATTGGAAAATCCTCTTTCGTCAATCCATATGGTTTTTGATCGGAAATATAAGGAATCAACCATTTTATATGATTTAAAGAAATATACATAGTTTTGTAAATGGGCGATTCAAAAATAATGTAATCATTCATTATGTTCGAGATATAGCCTTGTAAAGGCACTTTTCCGGTTACATATAACTCAACATACATGCCTTGCGCTCTAGAAAGGATAGTTTTAAGTGTTAATGTTTCGGTAGATTTGCTATTAATACCTGGTGGATTTGTAGGCTTGCTTACAGAATCTTCATCGTTATTGCTGAACGTAAAATTTTTAACATGGATTACAGGGATGTAAAGATAGTCATGTCCGTTAAATAAAACGATAATTTCTGTGCTAAAATCAATAATTGGACCTCTCAAAAATTTCCCACCAGAAACTTCAATTTTAGCAAATTCTTTTTCTGATTGCTGAATTAGTTTTTTCAATTTCACCATCCTTTCTATCATATTCTATTAGAAAAATGAGAAAAAGCTCAACTTAAGGTGTTGTTTAAAGCTGAAGCATTTCTAACAAGAAGAGCTTACTCTCAATTTATTTTGATTTTGAATTTAAACGTTCATCTCTGAGCTTGTTGTACATTTTCTCAGCGTATTTCATCAAAGCAAAATATTGTTTTTCTAATAATCCTTTATGCGCAATTGAATCCACATTAGTATTTAAATAATCAGGTGGCTGCTTTTCTAAGGTTTTTGTATTAGTTTCAATTAACTTTTGGGGATTCTGTGACTCTGTTGATTCAGTTGAAGAATTTTTATGAGAAGAAGTGAAGAATGTAGTGACATTTGTAGTAGTGTTTTGGGTAGATGTAGCTTTATCTAAGTTTAATTTTCTTCTTTTCTTTTTTCTTCTAGGTAAAGAGTTAAGTGAAAAATCTTCAGTGAAATCCGTAGTTTCTTCGTCATGAATGATTTCAACTTTTTTGGGTATAGAATTAAATATTCGGCTGGATTCTTTTTCTATAGAAGATGAATTTCCTATCTGATTTTGCTCTTCTTTATAATTTGTTCGATGCAAACCTCTTAATCTATTAAAATACTCCTGAGCAGACATTTTAGGATTTTTACCATTACGAGACTTCTTTTGAGGGTTATATGAAGCAGGGTCAGTTAGATGAACGAAATTAGGATTGGAAGGTTGAATATAGAAATCAGCCTCATCTTCTACATTTTCTTCCCGTTCATTTACTTCACTATTATTTGAACCCTCTTCTTCATCCATAGAATTAGGTGATATTAGATTGTAATGTGAAGGCTCGGTATCCGTTTGATCGCCAGAGACATCATGATTGAAGATAGAAGACTCGTTATTAATCTGGTTGACTATAACTTCATAATCGAAAGGAGAAGGCTCGGTATCCGTTTGATCGCCAGAGACATCATGATTGAAGATAGAAGACTCGTTATTAATCTGGTTGACTATAACTTCATAATCGAAAGGAGAAGGCTCGGTATCCGTTTGATCGCCAGAGACATCATGATTGAAGATAGAAGACTCGTTATTAATCTGGTTGACTATAACTTCATAATCGAAAGGAGAAGGCTCGGTATCCGTTTGATCGCCAGAGACATCATGATTGAAGATAGAAGACTCGTTATTAATCTGGTTGACTATAACTTCATAATCGAAAGGAGAAGGCTCGGTATCCGTTTGATCGCCAGAGACATCATGATTGAAGATAGAAGACTCGTTATTAATCTGGTTGACTATAACTTCATAATCGAAAGGAGAAGGCTCGGTATCCGTTTGATCGCCAGAGACATCATGATTGAAGATAGAAGACTCGTTATTAATCTGGTTGACTATAACTTCATAATCGAAAGGAGAAGGCTCGGTATCCGTTTGATCGCCAGAGACATCATGATTGAAGATAGAAGACTCGTTATTAATCTGGTTGACTATAACTTCATAATCGAAAGGAGAAGACTCATTATCCGAGTGATCGCCAGAAACATCATGATCTAAAAGAGATGATTCGTTATCTGTTTGATTGACAGTAATCTCATGATCGAAGAGAGTAGGCTCACTATCAATCTGGTTGATAATAATTTGATGATTAAAGAGAGAAGTAGACTCATTATCCGTTTGATTGGCAGTAATTTCATCATTGTAGATTGTGGACTCTTCATTAGTTTGATTGACGTCTAGAGTTTTCTTCTCTTCTTTTGAAGAATTGTCATTTATATTGGATTCAGTGTTATCTATTGGGGTAGTAAGATTTGTTTCTTTAGAAAGCTGATCAGAATTCTCTTCATTTTCTTCTGAAGAATTACCTTCTTGCTCATTGTTATTAGAATCTTGCTCCGTACTTTCATACTTTCCTTTATAGATATCAGTTATAAAAGAACTTTGTACAAATAATTGCTCTGAATTATTAACTAAAACAATATGATCTTCCCCAATTCTACTTAGCAAACCTGCAAATGATTGATTGCTTAAACAATTGATAGTAATCCAATTGTATTTTAGTTCTTGTAATATATCTATCAAATTATTCTTATCTAGGTAGTTTACGTCTTGAGGAGAAACACGAAAATCCTTTGCATTTTTTGAAAGAGCATGGACTTGACTGAGTGGAAAATAAAAAATATCTTCATTTACCTTTACAATGAGATGATCATTTTTAACGTCTATTAAGGTGCCTTCAATAAATTGGTTATCATTTAAGTAAAAACCAACCGTTTTACCAAGAAGACCCCCTATTGTCTTTTTAAAGTAACCCTCTACCATTAGGGGGCCCCTTTCATTATTTATTTTTGAACAAGTTTTAGTATCGCAGTAAGTTATATTTAATCTTTTTTAGCTTTTTTAGCTTCAGTATTTTCTTCTGGCTCTTCTTCTAATTCAACACGAAGACCATAACTTACATTACGAATATGGAACATTACTACTCGAACAACTTCATCGTTTAAAATTACAGTTATATAATCATCATTGATCTCATCTAGTACGCCTTCTAATTTTTCAGGGCCCCCACGGTTGATTTGAATCCATTGATATTTAAGACCTTCAAGTGTTAATTTGAAATTATCAGTCTTTACATACTCAAATCCTTCAGGTAAAGCAGTGATGCCAAAATCCATACCATTTTTAGTAGCGTGCGTGATACTTTTGATATGGTCATTCCTATAGTAGACAATTCCATCTTTTTCAGTTAATACAGTAATATGATCATCTTCAGCACCTAACAATAAGCCGATGGAACTTTCAGGGCCTCCTCTATCAATTTTCACAACTTTGTTTAACAAAGAACTAACCATTTCTTTATTCATGCTTTTTTTTGCCTCCTTTTTTATGGTCTTTCTATGCATATGTCTAATATGAATTTGAGGAGATGGCAAAAGCCCAATGTTCCAAAATAAAATATGCCTTTACCCATATAAAATGGATAAAGTAATATTAATGTAAATATTTTTGAAGAGATGTTTGTGAGAAGAAGGGTGGACTTGAAATTGACTATTGATTATATTCTTTTTGATTTAGATGGAACTTTGACTGATCCAAAGGAAGGAATTACGAAAAGTATTGCCTATGCACTTAAGAAGCTGGATGCACCTTGTTTAGATGAAAAAACATTAGAATCATTTATTGGACCACCATTAATAGAATCATTTCGTGAAATATGTGGCTTCGATATATCGAAAGCTGAAGCGGCACTTACTTTTTACCGTGAAAGGTTTAAAAAAGTAGGTCTATATGAGAATATACTTTATCCAGGAATTGAGGGTTTACTATCTGCATTGAAAACAAAGGGTATAACTTTAGCAGTAGCCACATCTAAACCAACTATTTTCGCTGAAAAGATTCTCGACCATTTTAATCTAAATCAATATTTTGACATAGTAGTAGGAAGCAATTTAGATGGCACACGAACGGCAAAAAATGAAGTGATTCACGAAGTTCTAAAACAATTGTCTTTTCCTCCTAAAGAAAATGTTGTAATGATTGGGGATCGTAAATACGATATTCTTGGCGCTAAAAAAGAGGGCATTCCTTGTGTTGCAGTAGGTTATGGATATGGTAGTCAGAAAGAGTTGGAATTATCAAAGCCTTTCCATATTGTTCAGAGTATACAGGAACTAACAGCATATTTTTTTCAATAACTGATATCTGTAAGAAACAACGGGTAAATAGAGGAACCTTCTGTGGGCATATAAGCGGTTTTATCAAGTTGTTTTTCTAAAGCACTATAAAAACCCATAATCTTTTTAGTGAAAAATTAAATGAATTATTGAAAGGAGATACTACACAATATAAGCATCAAGATATAGACGTGAATTTATGTGCTGCATATCAACATATGCCATTATAGGTATGATTGTGGAATGGGTAAAACGAGATTTTATCTATCCTGTTTCCTATATGAATGAGCAACTTACGAAGATTTTAAAGGTAAGAGCCCAGTTCTAAAAAAGAACTATTGGCTTATATTACGCAAAAGCGAATTGTAAGTATTTGCAATCCGCTTTTTTAGAAGATTAAGTTATTTGTAGAAATAATCATAAATATTTTTGGCCAATAGTGAACATGTCACAATGATAAATAATATACGTACATAGCCAGTTCCTTGTTTCAGTGCGAATTTAGAACCAATGATAGCTCCGAAGATTTGCGCAATCCCCATTGGAATCCCGTAAGCATAATGGATTTGACCTAAAGACATGAACATAAGAAGTGCTGCAATATTACTACCGAAGTTTAAGAAACGTGCATTACCTGCTGCCTTTAGAAAATCAAATCCGACCATTAAGAAAGCGAATATTAGGAAAGACCCTGTTCCAGGTCCTAAGAAACCATCATAAAATCCAATAGCAAAAATAACTACTATAAATAAAACAAGCTTAGAAGGTGATAATTTTTTATATGTAGAAATGCTACCCCAATCTTTCTTGAAAACAGTATATATGGCAACACCAGCAAGCATAATCAACATTAATGGTTTCAATACATTAGGATCCATTAGATGAACAATCCATGCCCCTAGAGCAGAACCAATAAATACCAAAGGAAAATATTTAGCGACTGATTTGAAATCCATTTTTCCTGAACGATAGAAAGTAATCGTACTTGTAAGAGACCCCATTGTACCAGCAAGCTTATTTGTGGCAACGGCTGCGGCCGGAGAAAGACCAACAAATAATAATGCTGGTAGACCGATCAATCCACCTCCACCAACTACCGAATCGATAAATGCAGCTAAAAATCCAAAAATCACAAGAATTAATAATAATGAAAAATCTATATCTATATCAAATGGCATCAAATCAACCTTTCTAAATAGTGACTACTTAAATAGTAACTAAAATCTTTTTGGATGTAAATAGTTCAATAAGATTTGGTATGATAAAGGGAAGAGAAAACGGAGGAATGTAAAATGGAGAACTTAGTGCAGCAGCTAAAGGCAATGGGATTCACTGAATATGAAGCAAAATCCTATATTTCTCTAGTAAAATTAGGCACCGTAACGGCTTACCAAGTAAGTAAAAATTCTGGTATACCAAGAGCGCGAATTTATGATATTTTGAAAAACCTAGTAGAAAAAGGAATTGTCCTAAAAGAAGAAAATACAGACGGGGCAATATACTCACCATTACCAGTTGATGTCTTTCTCGAAAGAGCTCAATCCAATTGGAAACAAAACTATCAAGATTTAAGTAAAAAATTAAAGCAACTAGAAATGATAGAGGAAAAACCAGATAATCGTGTTTTAACATTGAAAGAAAATACAACCATTATTAGCTATTGCAAATCACTTATTAAAAAAGCAAAAAAACGAATCATTATTTCTATGTGGGATGATATGTATGATGAAATAAGAAATGAGTTAGAACAAGTAACAGAAGATGTTCGGATTCAAGGTATTGCATTACATGTGAATAACCCTGTAAAAACTGTGGATTTGCATCGTATTACTCATTTTACTGAAGCGCCAACCAGTAAGAGATGGTTTGTCCTTTCAATTGATGGGAGGGAAATGATTTACGGCTCCTCTATAGATGATCGTGAACTGGCCTTTTACACGAATGACCCCGTACATATCTATCTATTAGAAGACTACGTTTGGCATGATGTGTTGGTGAATCGATTAGTGAAAAGGAACAAAGATGATTTGGAGCAGTGGATATCAACAGAACGCAAAAAGTTTTTTATGGAAGAATGATTGTGGAAAAGTGAGTGGATAAATCTTATAGCACAAAGTTATTCACATGTGGATAAGAGAAAGCTGATAAAATCCAATTGGACGATTTTATCAGCTTTCTTGTTTTTAAATAGAATAAGTATAATCCTCAGGTAATACTCGTTTTAAAAATTGCTTTGTCCGCTCTTCTTTAGGGGTGACAAAAATATCATGAGGAGTGCCTTCCTCAACTACAACTCCTCCATCCATAAAGATCACTCGATTAGCAACATCCCGTGCAAATGACATTTCATGTGTAACGACAAGCATCGTAGTTCCTTCATTTGCGATATTTCTCATAACTGTTAAGACTTCACCAACAAGTTCTGGATCGAGTGCAGAAGTTGGCTCGTCAAACAAGATGATATCGGGATTTAATGCAACAGCTCTAGCAATTCCAACTCGTTGCTGTTGACCTCCAGAAAGTGAACTAGGGTAGTTGTCATATTTGTCAGAAAGGCCAACCTTATCTAAAGCACGCTTCGCTATTTCTATGGCATCTGTCTTTGGAATCTTTCTTCCAATAATAAGACCTTCAGTTACATTTTCCAGAACGGTCTTATTATTAAATAAGTTATAGTTTTGGAAGACGAATGCAACCTTTTGACGAATGTCATGAATATCCTTTTTCTTTGCATGATGCAAATCGACTTCGATACCACTAATAGAGGCGTGGCCTTTATCTGCATGTTCTAAGAAGTTTATACAACGTAGTAATGTAGTTTTTCCAGATCCACTTGGTCCTAAAATAACGACTACATCACCCTTGTCTATTGAAATATTAACACCTTTTAGGATTTCATTTTTTCCGAATGATTTATGAATATCTTTTATCTCCAACACCGACAAACACCTCCAATATTAAGAGTGAGCAACTCTATATTTATTTAAATATTTCTCATAACGTTTTAATGCGTATTCGACAATACTGCATAAGATTAAATAGACAATGAAAATATCTAAATAAGCTTCTACATAGTTGTAGCCAACGTTTGCGGCAACTTTCGCTTTTAAGGTAATCTCAGATAGGGAAAGTGCATAGCCTAATGATGTTGCTTTAATCAGATTAATAGTTGTTGTTGTAATATTTGGCATCGCAACAACAAGTGCTTGTGGAATAATGATTCGACGATATGCCTGAATAGTCGTTAAGCCAACAGAATGCGCTGCCTCTAGCTGGCCTTTATCCACTGTACTTAGTGCTGAGCGAAAAACTTCTATTAACAAAGCAGTAGAACTGAAAGAAAAAATAATAAATGCATACCAAAGTGGGTTAATCTTGTAAATATCAAAACCGATATCATATTTTTCAAAAATAATTTTTAGTATTAATGGAATACTACTATAAATAATGAAAATTTGAATCAATATCGGTGTACCACGAACAAATGATACATATACCTGTGTGATCCGTTGAATAACAGGAATCCTATGTACTCTGGTTATAGCTAATAAAAAGCTTAATGGGAGAGAAATTAGTAGGGCAACAATTGTTACAAGTAAGGTGATTGGTACCCCAGACAATGCAACAAAGAATGTATCGATAAAAAACTTTCCATTGAATCCAGATGTCATGGTAGTTCCTCCTTACGTTGTTTCTAAAGTTTTTTTGCCTTTACTGAAAAATTTCTCTAATCCAGCAAAAATACGTTCAATTAGAATGGAAAGAATCCAATAAATAATGGCAAGCGCAATGTAGATTTCTAATGCATGTGCATTTAAATTGGCAGCAATGATTAAGTTAGCCTTACCAACAACATCGATTAAACCAATGGTATAAGCAAGTGATCCTTCTTGAAGGAGGGTAATCATACTGTTACCAAAGTTCGGAAGTGCAACAACTAATGATTGTGGAAAAATAATCCTGCGGTAGGCTTGCAATGGAGTTAACCCCACACTTACAGCTGCCTCATATTGTCCACGATCGATAGCCTCATAAGAGGAACGAATAACTTCAGACATAATGGCAGCAAATTGCAAAGTAAATGTAATTACAACAAACACCGCAGTATCAATATCATGTAAATTTATATTGAAATTCGCAAAAATTGCCGGGACACCGTAATAGACTAGGAATAATAAGACAATTGAAGGTGTACAACGCATAATCGTTGTATAGCCAGTAGCAATTTTTTTAAGAATACGACTTTTGCCAAGTTTCATCACTGTAAGTAGCAAGCCGGCTAATGATCCAAAAAGAATAGATGAACCTGCTATAAGAAATGTAATTTTTAAAAATGGTAAAAGTTGAGGAAGTGAATTCCAAATATAAGTGGCATCAAAATATTTACTCATATGAATCACCGTCTTTTATTTAAGTGCTGTGAAGTATAACGTCCACAGCCGAAAGGAATAAAAGCTGTGATAGCAAATTTTTAACTACCACAGCACTTTTCTTAACGACTTACTTTATCTAACACTTCAAATAGGTCGCGACCATAGAATTTTTTACTTAGTTCATTAAGCTTCTTTTCTTCTTTAAGCTTTTTCACTGCTTTATCATATTCATCTGCAAATTTTTGTTGGTTTTTATTAAATAATGGCCATGTTTTAATCACATTAAATTCGTTATACACAACATTGTCCTTCAGGTTATGATATGCACCTTTTTCAGAAGTAACTTGTTGTTCGAAAGCACCTTCGATCATAACCCCACCATCCACGCGGCCTTCGTTAACCCATTGAACAACATCTACTGTAAATTCATCACCAGCTTTGAGTTTTACTTTGTTGTTTGGATTTTCGTCGTTGTACTCTTTAATTACTGTATATTGCGCATTGTTTGCGGCGATTGGTGCTAATGTGTAACCTTTATTAGCAAAATCTGATAATGTTTTTATATCTTTATCAGATGATTTTAAGACTAAACCGATACTGCTAAGGCCAAGGAATTCTTTTGGAAAGATAAATTTTTCTTTTCGTTCTTCTGTAAAGAATGCATTTTTTACGCCTGCTTGATATTTACCTTGCTCAACACCGATTAATAAGTCGTCACTTGTTGTTCCAACAAATTCAAATTTGTAATCAGGTAATAACTTGTCAATTTCTTTCATGACCTCTACATCATATCCGGTTGGATTTCCGTTTTCATCTGTATATGTCATCGGCTTACTAGCTTGGTCGTAAGCAATTTTAACTGTCGTTACATTTTTGGTAGTAGATCCAGATGAACTATCTGAAGAGCTATTCGTTCCACATCCTGCTAATAATCCAACTGTTGCAAAACCGATTGCTGCAAATTTAAAAAGCTTGTTTTTGAATATCATTATGAGTACCCCTTTTCTGCTAACTATATATTGGTGATTTACTATCCTTTTTTAATGCTGTTCTTGCTAACTTTGTAATGGTCATATCATCCATTGGTGGATTATGAAGACCTGCACGGACATCACGATAATAACGTTGCAATGGATTTGAAGTTTGAAGACTTTTTGCTCCCACAACACGCATAGCTAAATCTACAATTTCTATCGCAGCATTTGTAACGGTGTGTTTGGCCACTGCTAATTCGTTTGTTAGATACTTGCGACGTTTTATGTCATCGTATACCTCTGCTACACCGTAAAGAGTAAATCGAGCTTGATCTAACTTTAATTCAATATTTCCTAAATGTTGTTGAACATTAGGTAAAGAGCTGATTGGTTCCTTTAAGCTGTTGGGTTGGTGCTGATTTGCAAAGGTCACTGCATAATCTCTGGCTGCCTGTGCTATACCAAGGTAGGTAGAAGGAATGTGTAACATCCAACCATTAATATGATTTCCACCGAAAGGATTTTGTGGGTATTCAACAAGTGCTTTATCCTCAACGTAGACATCTTCAAGAATCAAATCATGACTACCAGTACCGCGCATAGACATCACATCCCAAGTTTCTTTAATGGTTAAACCTGGCGTACCTTTTTTTATAAGGAAGAAAGCAATTTGTTGTTTGTCTTCAATCCAAGCGCTAACTAAGAAATAATCTAGTATAGGAGAAGCCGTGGTGAAAATTTTATGACCATTTAAAATCCAACCGTTATTTAATCTTTTAGCATATGTACCAGGGCGACCGCCCCGAGTAGGGCTTCCTGTACGTGCTTCACTTGCTGCTCGATTGATGAATATATTCTTTTGAACTTCTAAAGAAAATGACTTTAATAATTCAGGTTTCCAAAGTTTGTGCTCGTATAGTTCTCCAACAACGCCTAAAGTCCAACCGATTGCTAGGGAAGTATTAGCATCAAAACTAGCTAATGTTTCTTGCAATAAAATCATGTCATAAACAGATAATCCTTCTCCCCCGTATTCCTTAGGCAGTGTAACTTTTGGGTAACCTATTTTTCTTAATGTTTCGAAATTTTTAAATGGAAAAAGAGATTGTTCATCAATGTTTTTGGAATCTGCTATTATATCATCACGTAGATGATTCAGCTTTTGTAGCCATTGTCTTTGCGAATCAGTACGTATGAAAAGTTCTTTCATGAAGCGTTCCTCACTTTCAAATATAACAAAACCTAGATATTTACTTGCCTTTTAATTTTAATAAAATCCACGAATAAGATTATTACTTATGTGGAATTATTTGTTCGGTTTATTTTATTTTTAATTAATCATAAAGGCAAAAAAATGAAAAGTCAATCAAAAATCATAGTATTTTTATAAGATTAATTGAGTTGTAGTAATACCATTATAAACTTTCATTAATTTTACTAGAGGAAAGTTAAGCTTGTTATTCCTTTGTATTTTATCCCGTATTAACGAGCAGTAATACCCTCACCTCAAGATTGAGAGGAAAATGAGAAAGATAGGTGGAGGATAACGGCCCGTAAAAGCCAGATTGGTTCAACTAACCATCAGTGGGGATGAAGCCAACTAAAAACGCCACGTCCTGTGGCAACGTTGGCATTAGTACGTCCTGCACGTTTGAAAACCCACAACTGATGGAAGTTTCACTTTATAAAATTATCTTTGTAATGGATTTTTGCGGAGTCTTAAAACATAAAATGGAATAAATATATGCAAAAGGGTTTTTATGATGAAATAGTTGACCAATCTAAAAATAATAAAGATATGAAGGGATAAAATGATTAAAATTTATCAGTTCATTTCAAGTTTTGATGATAATTTGTCGGGTTTTATAGATGTATATGGAATGTATATTTATATTGCATTATTTTTAATCATTTATTTAAAAACTGCTTTTGTTGTATTAACTTTTTTGCCGGGTGATGCGCTAGTATTTGCAAGCGGTGCTTTAGCAGCAATTGGCAAACTAAATTTTTGGGTACTATTAGTGCTGTTTATCAGTGCGACTATTGCAGGAGATAGTCAAAATTACGCGATTGGAAATTTATTTAGAAGGTGGCATGATAAAAAACCTAAACTAAAATCATTTTTAAAAGACAAAGTTGAATCAGCAAAATCATTTGTCAACCAATACGGGCGACTATCTATTTTATTTGCCAGATTTGTACCTTTAATGAGGACGACGGTACCCTTAGTCAGTGGACTCACACAATACACCTTCGCTGTGTTTATAAAGTTTAATAGTTTAGGTGCTATTCTATGGACGATATTTTGGTTAAACATAGGATATGTATTAGGAAATACTAAATGGGTTGAAAATAATTTAATTGTATCTTTAGCAATCATCTCAATCATTCCATTGTTAGTGCCTGTTATATATGTTGGAGTAAATAAGATGAAGGAAATTTCGATAAAGAATTGAAAAAGAGAAACGGGGTTACTTAAGCTGTTGATAAGTAACTCTTTTTATTGTCATATCTCATATCTACTGGTTAGAATTTTTCAATTGTATGTTAGATCGATAAAATCATAATACACTCTTGATTAGATAGAACAAATAAAAGAGCTATGAAATAAGAGGTGGTGGTTTTAATTAGGGGGAAAATTGAATTTCCCCATTAAACAGGCAATTTTAAATAGAAGAAAACATACTGCAGATTTACTTAAAAAGAGGGGGTTTAAGGAGTATTTATATAAGAATCTATTAATTTTAAAAAATATTAAAAGAAGTATTGACTTCACAAAAATGAGATGTTAAGATATTTAAGTCGCTGAAACACAGCGGTGAACAAAAAAACTTCAAATAAAAAAGTTGTTGACACTGTTGAAAAGATTTGATATAATAATCAAGTCGCTGAAACAGACGACATAAAATATGAACCTTGAAAACTGAACAAGCAAGATGTTAATCAATAAACTTTGTTTACTAACTTTTGTTAGAAACAAGGACAAACAATAGATATCATCATATGATGATACGCTAGCAAAGCTAATGAGCTTTCAAACTTTACTTTTATGGAGAGTTTGATCCTGGCTCAGGACGAACGCTGGCGGCGTGCCTAATACATGCAAGTCGAGCGAATGACGAGAAGCTTGCTTCTCTGATTTAGCGGCGGACGGGTGAGTAACACGTGGGCAACCTGCCCTGTAGACTGGGATAACTTCGGGAAACCGGAGCTAATACCGGATAATCCATTTTACCTCATGGTGAAATGTTGAAAGATGCGTTTGCATCACTACAGGATGGGCCCGCGGTGCATTAGCTAGTTGGTGGGGTAACGGCCTACCAAGGCAACGATGCATAGCCGACCTGAGAGGGTGATCGGCCACATTGGGACTGAGACACGGCCCAAACTCCTACGGGAGGCAGCAGTAGGGAATCTTCCACAATGGACGAAAGTCTGATGGAGCAACGCCGCGTGAGTGATGAAGGTTTTCGGATCGTAAAACTCTGTTGTAAGGGAAGAACAAGTACGTTAGGAAATGAACGTACCTTGACGGTACCTTATTAGAAAGCCACGGCTAACTACGTGCCAGCAGCCGCGGTAATACGTAGGTGGCAAGCGTTGTCCGGATTTATTGGGCGTAAAGCGCGCGCAGGCGGTTTCTTAAGTCTGATGTGAAAGCCCACGGCTTAACCGTGGAGGGTCATTGGAAACTGGG
>NZ_ML122586.1:0-19685 GCF_003844195.1 Rummeliibacillus sp. TYF005 | reverse complement strand
TTTGACAACCCCAACAATTAGTATAGAACCCCAAAACTTTAATATCAGTTGAAAATGATTTTTTTGCATAAAAAAACTCCCCATTTGTCTATCTAATGGGGAGCATATCAAACCTTTGGGGCTTTCAATCCTACTGATGGTAGTTTTACTTTATTAGTAGAAAACTTTTTCTGTATTATATTTTGCATGAAGCATATTGATCGCATATGTTTCGTAAATTTCACGTTCCATAGGATCTTGAACGACGTATGCTTCGATTTTGTGTACTTCATCACGATGATCTTTTAAAGGTGAAACATTATCTTCAAAATGTTTTTTCACACGTTGACGCATTTTGCGGGCTTTACCTACAAATAATACTTCATTTTCTTTGTTGTAGAAAAGAATAATTCCGCCTTTATCACGAGGAATTTTATGGAAATCAATAAATCCATAAATAGAAGGGATAATAGGTTCTCCTTCTTTTGGTTGTTGTTCGCGTTGGCGAATAACGATATCTGGTTTTGGCATTTCAATTTTAATCAAAAAAATTCACGTCCTCATATTCATATAGAACTTAATGTACCACAAAAATACTGGAAAAGCTAGTAAAGGTAATATTACTGGGGAAAAGTGGGTTGCTAGCAAATGTTATTCTCAACATATTTCGTCTATGATAAACTTGAATTGTATCAATTTTCCAAATGAGTTAAGTTAATGAAATTGTTTTCGTAGTTAAGTCAATTAGAGGAGATGTCACATTGAATTTAAAAGTGGAAAAGTTTGGTCTTATTTCAGAAACAGAAAGATTAATAATAAGACCGTTAAAATACGATGATTATGAAAATTGGTTAAGTGAATTTGAAAAACGTTATCCATCTCAAAATCGACACGATCAAGGGAAAATAGACATGAGTGAATGTACAAGAGAGTGGTTTCACAAATTGGTAGATAAGCATCAAGAGTTGGCTTTGTCAGATATTGCACATGTATTTGGTGTGTTTAGAAAAGAAGATGGTACACATTTAGGAATGGTCGATTTTTCAACATTAGCAAGAGATGATTTCCAATGGGCAAGAATAGGATATACCATTCATAATCAGTATTGGAAAAAGGGTTACGGTAAAGAAGCGGTAAAAGAAGCTCTTAATATGGGTTTTAAACTTATGAAATTCCACCGTATAGAAGCTCACATTAACATTGATAATACACCTTCGATGAAATTAGCAGAAAGTGTAGGTATGGAATTCGAATGTATTCGCAAAGGCTTTATATATGAAAATGATGAGTGGACAGACCATTTGGTATATTACAAGAACTCACAGTAGTAGGAGTTTTTAAAATCAAAGTAAAAAGGAGCTTTTAATAGCTCCCTTACCAATTACTTCAAAAGTTCAGTTTCTATTTCATACCGAAGTTCTTCGGCATCTAGTTCTCGAGGGTATTGGAATTCTTTGTCGTTGATATAGATGGTTGGAACCATTGTAATGTTACGTTCGATTGTTTCGCCGAGTATGTTTAAGCTGATGGAAGTATTTTCAGAACGCTCGATTAAACCATATTTTTCTTGGAGCATTCGTTTGATATCTTGGTTTGTTAAATGATCCCATTCTTGTTGGGTAGCAAAAAGTTCTTTGATAATTTCACGTGTGTGGTCCTTTTCACTATAATGCAAGAATGCGTTAATCAACGCGCCATTTAATAGCATTTCACGTGGTTTATCAAAATGTTTGATGACAAATTCGACTTTGTCCTCATTTATGTACGGTGTTAGCACTTCCTCTGCGATGGCATAAAACGTTGCGCAATAAGGGCATGCCAAATTTAAGAAAACTTCTACTTTTACAGGTGCGTTTTTACTTCCATAACTCAAATATGCATTTTTTACTGTCATAGGATCACCTTTCCAAAAGTGCTTTTTATCAAATTTTAATTATTCCGAGTGGCTTTGTCAAGATTGCATGAGAGTTATTGTTTATAATGTAAGCCAACTTTTTCGATTTCTTCAAATAATAATTGTTCCAGATCATTTTGATGGTCAAATGCTTCATCATCATCATCAAGAGAAGCATCTTTAAATAAGGAGATTTCTTTATTCAGTTTTTCCATTTTTCGATCTAAGTGTGCGGCAGCATCGGCGGCTTCTTTTAGTTCATCTGTTATGTGAGTTGGCACTTTTTTGTTGTATTTATAGTAAATTTTATGTTCAAGGCTGGCCCAGAAGTCCATCGCAATTGTACGTATTTGCATTTCAACAAAGACATGTTCTTCTCCATAAGTCATAAATACAGGTATTTTCATAATGATATGGAGACTTTGATAGCCGTTTGGTTTAGGGTTTTTGATATAATCTTTGATCTCAACCACTTCAATATCTTCTTGTGATTGAATCATATTAGAAATATGATAAATATCAGATACAAACGAGCAAATAATACGAATTCCAGCTATGTCATGAATATTTTCTTGAATAGATTGAAGTGAAAGAGGTAGATTCCTTTTACGTAGTTTGTTTAATATACTTTTCGGTGATTTAATGCGTGTATTTACATGTTCAATGGGATTATATTCATGGATCAATTGAAACTCTTCTTGTAGGATATTGACCTTTGTTGAAATTTCATCAAGTGCAAATTTATAAAGCAGCATACTACGAGTAACTTCTTCTCTGAAATTCTTTAGGAGTGTTTGATTGATGTTCTGATTATCGCTCATTTTGTCCACCTTCTCTTCATAATTGCTCAATGCTATTTTCTCAAATTTAGTAAGTTTTAGCACGTAATAATCATGTGCCTCTAGGATTTTTATTTTTGAAATTCTTTAATAAAGATGAAAAATGTGCCTTCTAATAGTAGAATGGTTTAAGATAAAGATTAGAAGCTTGATATCTTTAAAATAGAAAGGATGGTCATCCTATGAATGTAAAAGTGTTATTGCTAAGAATTATTGCCACGATTGTTTTTATCGCAGGTATTTATATGGTTCAAGTGAAAGATGGGGCAAGTTATTATTATCTATTAACGCTTGCTGGGTTTGTAGCATTCTTTTATATTGATGACTTTGCAAAGAAAACAAAATCTAAATCGTAGAAAAGCTATTGGTCTCGATAGCTTTTTTTCATGCGATAGGTAGTGCCAACATATGAAGATGAAATGTAAACGAGGCATTAAACGTTGCCAGAACACATATACTCTAAATACAACATGAGCAAGGTTTCTTTCACTATTTTGTTAGAGTGACAATATTAGATGATTGTAGACACAATCTTTGACCATATGATGGTATAATTATAATATCAACATGAAATGGAAAGGGTGAATCTATTGGAAAATGAATGGGCTTTTATGGTAGATGGAACAGAGCATTTACGAAAAATGATGGCAGAAGCATGTTCAGATTTACCTGTTGAGATTAAAGACGGCGAAGAATACGTGACCATCAAGTACAAAGATTTTAAAAAACTAATGGAATTTTATATGAGAGAGCATTCTGGAGATCTCCCATTTTAATAGAAATTATGTAGAACTCATCGTTAGGATGGGTTTTTTTATTAGTGAAAAAAGAAAACTAATTTTCTTTATGGCCCTTATCAAAATACTTTAGCACGAAACCCAATAAGCTCATAGTAAAAATGAGAGACATGATGCCTCTTATTCCACGAGCTAAATACGTATCAGTCGGATAATCAAAAATGATATAGCCGATACAATAAAAATAAGATGCAGGTATGATGGTATACTTTAAAAACTTTTTCAATGATATTCCTCCTGAATCTATTTTCTTGTAATTTTAACATAATTTCACTTGTAGGAGGACGGAGATTAAAAAGCTCTCCTTTCTAGCCGTTACCTGTTATGATAAGAAGGAAAAGCAATTCGCGATTTTAGAAAGGAAGTTATCCTTGCCATATCAAATTTCAGAAATACTCACTATGTCGAGTATAGAGAGAAAACAAATTTTACAAGAAGATTCGAAATCTATTTTAGAAAATATGTTATTACATATAGGTCATCCAGATGAATCAATTCGAGATCATCAAAATTTACGATTATTTTTAGAACTAATGCAAAGTGATAGTTTATCGGTTGTCAATCAGCAATTTCTAGTATCTCAGCTTACACAACCTTCTTATTTTTACTTTCAAATAGGGGAGAGGGATCAGGATTCCATTTTCCAACGTTCGCTTTCGGCAATGTGGCTAACGGCGATTATTCGAAATGATGCGAGCCAATTATTTTTAACTTCAGAGCAATATGAAGAGATTTTCGATCTTGCCGTCCATTATTTAGAGAAGGAAAAGGATACAAGGGGCTATGTACCGGGAAAAGGTTGGGCATACGGGATAGCAAATGGTGCCGATCTTTTGGTTGCATGCATACAACATCCAAAGTTCAAGTTAGAATTGAGCGCACCTATTTTGCAAAGCCTAAGAGACTGCTTCTGGAAAGATTCTGTCTTTGTAGATGATGAAGAAGAAAAATTTGTTGCGATTGTTGTAGCTTTAATCCGAAAAGGAATTGATGAAAAAATATTAATCGAATGGCTTGAGCAGGTATTCGATTCTTTAGAATATAGTCGAGAGTGTAATGGCTACTCACCATTATTTTTAAAAGCAAGAACTCAAACATTACATTTTGTAAAAAGTCTCTATTTTGCTTTGAAATTCAAAAAACTAACACCAGAGTTGCAAGGAATTGTTTTACACTTTATCTCAAAGTGGAGTTAAAATTGAATAATAAGTTTAAAAAGGAAAGTTTAAAGTGGAACTTTCCTTTTTTATGCAGATAGTACTGATTTTAAAAAAAACAAAAAACAGAACTATTTAATTCACCAAACAGTTCTGTAATTATTCTTTATTCGGTTTAGAATCAGTCGTAAAAGGTTTTTCCTCGTAATTTGAAACGTCATAATTTTGGATAGACTGATATTTTTTTCATTAGCTGTAATTTTGTTTTCAGTTAAGCAGAGTGCTTCTGTAATGATTTTGTTCAAATATTCGGGTTCCGGCGCTTCCTCTACTGCTGCTAATACAAGAGCGTTTCTTAGATAACTAGCATTTTCAGATAGTAATTGTTCGTTGAACATGAGTCCCTTTTCGTCAGCAAATAATTTCATGAAAATGGAAACAGTTCTTGTATTCCCTTCACGATAAGGATGAACTCGCCAAATATCGGTCATTAGTTTTGAAAAGTACTTTGCTAATTGTGGGTTGAAAAGAGTCCAGCTAATTTTTGAAGACCATTTAAAAATTTTATCTAGATCAGTGTGAATATGATTATATTTACTATATGTGACAGAGAGCCCGCCTAACACTTTTTCACTTTTATAAATATTAATTGTCCGAAACTCTCCAGCCCAATCATATATTAAATGGAATAAGTGATGATGAATTGTTTGAAGACTTGATAAATGATGAAAATCAAGTGAATTTGAGATAGCTTCAATATCCACAATGCTCGCAATTAATAATTGTGTTTCAACGGTGATGAGTTCACGTTCGTCTTGAATATTAAACTTATTTATTAAAACCTCTGAATTTGGATAAACATAAGGATCCATGTTTAATTGACTACTTTCGCATACTTATCAATAATAGCCTTTTTTAACTGACTCGCAGATACTTCACCATTTTCATATTGATTTAATAAAGTTTGCGTAAAAGTGGTAGGTTTTCCACCATCAATTGCAGCCATGCCAACTGCAAATTTGCTTCTCTTTTTTCGTTCAATTTCTTCGTTCAAATTTGTTGATTTCATAAGCTACACCCCTTTAGTTTAATAAATTAATTATAACATAGAAACAATCCTTAATCTCTTTAGAACACCGGTAATTGGGTAT
The DNA here is from genome assembly GCF_003844195.1 of Rummeliibacillus sp. TYF005. Lineage (NCBI taxonomy): Bacteria > Bacillati > Bacillota > Bacilli > Caryophanales > Caryophanaceae > Rummeliibacillus > Rummeliibacillus sp. TYF005. Next base: position 13,868 of record NZ_ML122586.1, on the reverse strand, counting down.
ATTATACCTTGTTTTACATTTACTATTTACTATTGAGATGGATCGAAAATTGATTTAAAAAGGAAATTTTAGAAAACAATTATTTTTTATGCAACAATTTAATAAATGGTTCGTCTACCTATTTGTACCATAAATGTGTGGTTCAAATATATAATTATAGATAATTCCATAGAAGTGATGGAGGTGATTAAATGGAAAAATTGAAATTGGATAAAGCGATTATGGTACTGATTGTTTTATTTGCAATGATTAGTTGTTTATTTATCTATTCGAGTAACTCTGTATTCAATCAATATTCGGGCTCGTTTATCTGGAAGCAGTTAATATTTTATATGTTAGGATTTACATTGATGCTTGGGATTTCGCGATTAGATTTAGAGCAATTGTTAAAAATCGCTTGGCCTACCTATTGGATTCTAATGTTCTTATTAATCGCTTTAATATTTGCGCCTGAAAGCATTGCAAAACCTATAAATAGCGCTAAATCATGGTATCAAGTTCCTTTTATAGGTACTTTTCAACCTTCGGAATTTATGAAGTTTGCTTTTATCTTGGTTGTCGGTAAAATAACGATTGAACACCATAAAATTTGGCGAAATCAAACAGTAGGATCAGATTTATGGTTGTTAAGTAAAATGGCAATAATCACATTGCCTCCAATACTAATCGTATATAAACAACCGGATACTGGAATGATTATGTTATACGGGGCTTTACTTTTTGCAATGGTATTGTTTTCTGGAATACATAGAAGGATTGTCTATTCTTTACTAGCGATTCCTACTGTTATTGTCACGACTTTATTAATCATCTATATTAACTACCAACATTTCTTCAATGAACAAATATTAGGCAAGTTATCACCACATCAAATTTCACGCATTAATGGCTGGCTGAAACCTTTTGAATATGGTGATTCGGCTTTTCAAACGAGAAAAGGAATATTAGCAATTGGTTCAGGTTTAACGACAGGGAAAGGCTATCTTGGAAATAATGTGTATATTCCTGAAAAACATACGGATTTTATCTTTGCAGCCATTGCTGAGGAAACGGGATTTATAGGTGGAGCGGTCGTTGTAATCTTGTTCTTTTTACTTATTTATCGGATTGTCATGATTACCATTCATGCGGAGCAACATCTAGCTACTATTATGGGGGTAGGAATTATTGGGTTGTTAGCTTTCCAAGTTTTTCAGAATATTGGGATGACGATGGGATTACTACCTGTAACCGGCGTAACATTACCATTTTTAAGCTATGGAGGAAGTTCGTTATTATCAAACTTCTTATTGTTAGGCATCATAATTGTTGTTAAAAATTCTTATGAAGGCTATATGTTCAAAAAAGACAATGGAGAGGGAAGTTATGCATTCAAATATTAATAGAAGAGTACGAATCTTATTCATTATACTATCGGTTATGTTAGCTGTTTTAATAGTCAGATTAGGATTTCTTATGTTGTGAAAAGAGTAGTTAACAAAATAATGTTTATAGACAAGAAACCAGTCTTTAATGGGTAACGAAATTTCCAAGGAATATTTTCCCTTTATACCTCTTAATGTGTTAAAATAGGAATATATGTTCGATTAAAAGGGGGGAGGCACAAAATGTTAAAGAATGAAGAAGATGTGATAAAGCTAATTCAATGCGATGAAAAAATGATGGAGATTTTAAATGTTGCAAGTACTTTGAATTTACCTGATTGGTGGATTTGTGCAGGTTTTGTACGTTCAAAAATATGGGACACATTACACGAGTTTAAAGATCGAACTGAAACGCCAGATGTTGATGTTATCTATTTTGATAAAACAAAAATTGATGAGGATTTTGAAAAGAATTAGAGAATAAGTTGATAAAACTTATGCCTAATATACCTTGGTCTGTGAAAAATGAAGCTAGAATGCACGTCATTAGTAATATGACTCCTTATACTTCTTCGGAAGATGCTATTTCAAAGTTTCCGGAAACTGCGACTGCTCTTGGAGTGAAGCTAGACAAGGATCATAATTTAGTTCTCACTGCTCCTTATGGACTCGATGATGTTATCAATTTAGAATTGAAACCGACTCCTTATTTCACAGAAACCATAGAACGGACTGCAATTTATGAAGAACGAATTATAAAAAAGAATTGGAAGTCAATTTGGCATAAGATTAAAGTTCATCATATATTAAACAACTGATTAAGAAGTAAGCTGTTTTATTGATGAAATGGCTTTTTATACATGAAAAATAGTTTTGACGTGGGCCTAGCAACGCTGCCAAAATATAAAAAATAACACCCTAACTTAGAGGGTGTTAATTAAGTTAAAAGTTCATTGAACGAACACATCATAAACAGCCATGGCGCCCACTAATAGTGACAATGTCAAAAATGCCCCAGCATTTGCTATAATGGCGGTTATTTTTAATAGACCTTTGTTTCCCATAAATCCGAAGATAACGCCGATGATTGGAGCTACAATGATGATGGCAAATAAAGTGTAACCAAGTATAGCTGATAGAACTGTATTGCTAAATGGGCTACTATACGTAGCTGTACTTGTATAACTACCAAGTAGATAGGTTGTTAAAAACGTTAAAATTGAAACTCCTAAACATATAAATGAAAGTTTTGTATATCGACTTTTTCTCTCTATTTTTACCACCTCCTCTTAGTTATAATATTACACAATAAATACATAAAATAGCAATTTGTATAAATTAAATGAAAGTGTGAATCCTATACAGGTTTCACATTATCTGCATCTATCCATTTCTTTCATGTATATCGCATCCATTAACAAATACAGAAAAAAGCTCGTTTCTATTTAGAAACGAGCTTTTACATGATCGAGCATTTTAAGCTTGTTTAGAAGCTTCATATTGTACTTTTTTATTGATACAAATTTTTAATAATGGTGGTGTTACGATAGTTGTAAACACAATCGCGATGATTAAAGGTGTGTAGTAAGCTTGAGAAAATAATCCTTTTGACAAACCAATACTAGATGTGATCAATGCTACTTCACCGCGTGATACCATGGCAGTACCGATGAGAGTAGAGGAAATCATATTGAATCCAGTAATCTTCGCACCGAAACCTCCACCGATGATTTTCGTTAGTACGGAAACAACACATAAAATAACAATTAGCCAAATATGTTCGCCAATTCCGTCAAACTTCACGTTTAATCCGATATATGCAAAGAATACCGGGATGAAAATGACGCTGACAGTTGGAGAAAGCTTGTCCTCAAATTGTTCACGATGTCGGTCATTTGCAAGTGCTAGACCAGCGAAGAACGCACCGATAATATTACTAATGCCCATGAAATCAGCAAAGTAAGCATAGCCAAAACATAAGACGACAGCAAATATCATCGATAAATCCGGAATCTTAAGCTTATCAATTGATTTTGAGATTGCAGGTACCAATTTCCAATTACATAAGATAATAACGGCAAAGAAAACGACTTGTTTTATCAATACCATTGAAATCGAAGTACCACCGACAGTGATACTCAAAACAATCGCTAATAAGATTAAACCGATAATATCATCCGCAATTGCTGCACCAAGTACTGTGGCGCTTTCACGAGTTTTCAATTGTCCTAACTCACGGAACGTTTGGACAGAAATACTAACGGAAGTGGCTGTTAGTACAATACCTAAGAATAGGGAATGTGAAGGATCCATACCGAATCCAATCCCAACAAAATATCCTGCGATCAATGGAAGAACAACACCAAATGATGCGACAGATAAAGCCGATTTAAGATTGGCTGTTAAATCTTTAAGATTGGTTTCAATCCCAGCAAAGAACATCAGGAAAATAACCCCTAGTTCACTGAAAATATGTAGAAGTTCGTTTTTTTCTACAAAACCTAAAACGGCCGGACCAATGATTACACCGACGATAATTTCTCCTAGAACACTAGGTTGACCAAATTTTGTAGCTATAAATCCAGCAATTTTTGTTGCTAGAATAATAATGACTAGTTCTAATAGTAACTCCATAAACAAGACCTCCGATAAAAAGAAATAGAAGTTAGAAGATTCTAACAATTCTGAACTGCATAAAACAAAATTGTTTAAGAAAATCTTCCATTCGAATTCTTTTCAAAAACAGTATGTTTATATAATAACACACTTTTTAACAGAGAGTTACATAAAGCTACTATATATTCTTGTTATATAGGTTTTATGATACATGCTGCAGAATGTTTTGTATTAAAAGGGGGAACAATTTTTAGAATATTCAGCATATAATACGTGGAGCAGTTTTCTTTGTAATCGTAGTCATTCATCTTATCCGTGCAGGAGGGCCATAGATGAAATTTGTAAATAAGAAACATATTCAGCAAATATATCGGGAGCAAATGCAGTACAAAAGACAGAAAAAGATGAATTTTATAGAGATGATATGGATGATCATGATCGTATTGTTTTTAATTTTAGTCAGTCATTTCTATCATTAAATAATAAAAGGGCTACCATCTCATGTGTAGCCCATTTTTATTATAGTAAAAAACGAATAGTTGCCATTGAAATAACGCCGACAATAACGGTAGTCGACAAACTTTTAGTCCAAATCGCAATGATCAAAGTAGGAATAAATGCAGTAAATACAGGCCAATCAAGCGTGACATACGAGTGATCCGTATTTAGCAAGTTTTCGACAACTAACGCACTTAAAATACAAATTGGTATAAAAGAAAGCCATTTTAATACAACTTCAGGCAACTTAACGCTTCGGACGAAGACAAATGGAATGATTCTTGGGAGCCAAGTAACAACTGCACAACCTAGAATTGTCCATATAATCGCAGTACTGCTCATCGATCAATCACCACCCCAATTGTAGCCACAATTACTGTTGAGAAAAGAACGGCAAGATGTGTTGGCATGAAGTATGAAAATATATACATACAAAGGGCAACTAAACCAATAAGTAAAAGATTTTTTGCGAGTTTCGTTTTGCCAACACTTGCAAGTTGTAAGATAAGTAAAGCTACAAACATAGCTGTTAAAGCGAAGTCTAATCCCCATTTCTCAGGATGGGCAATCCATTGACCTAAAAAAGCACCTGAGATACAAGCGGCAATCCACACTAAATAGGCTGTGACATTTAAACCGTCCATCCATTTTCCACTGATTTTCTTCGTTTGCATAATTTTCGTCATGGCAACCCCGAACGTCTCATCTGTCAATAATGTGCCAAAGCCTATGTTGCGCATTAATGAGTATTTGGTGAAATTCGGAGCGACCGTTAGACTCATGAGAAAATGTCTTAAGTTGACGATGAAAATGGTAAAGATAATCGCAGATGCAGGTGTGCCAGATAAAATAAGCCCACAAAAGATAAATTGCGCAGATCCGGCATAGACGAGTATGGTCAATAATGCGATTTCATATAATTTTAATCCAGAAGCGGCCCCCACAACACCGAAAGCTAAGCCAATACTTATGTATCCTAATAATGTGGGAATGCAATCTTTCACCCCCTGTAGGAAGGTATCATCCTCATGGAAACGAATTTGTTCGACCGTTTCAGTCGTATGACTATTCAAAAACAATCACCTCATACAAATCATATTCTTTAAAGAATACAACAATTCTAAGAGAATTTTCAATACTTTCTGATAAGTAAGCTTGGTTTTCCGATTTTTAGGACATACCAATGTTGCTAAATGGCTTAGCTTCGCCTCCATTGATCATGTAAGTGTCTTCCTGACCGTTACTGTAGATGAAATATGGCGGGGAGCTTCATGCGGCATTCTCCACTAATTTCCGAATAAGCAGAATTCATAAATGACAGATACTTTCATATTGACTTACATATCACTAATTACATATGATGGAAGAAATACAAGGGGGTTGTATAGATGACAAATAAAGAACTATTATTGATACCTGGTCCAACACCAGTGACGGATGATATTTATGATGCGCTTGCGAGTGAAACGATGGGCCATACAGATCCACGTTTTGCGGCGATTTACAAAAGAGCAATCGATAACACAAAAAAGCTTTTTAATACGGATGGGGAAGTGTATATTGTCGCTGGTTCTGGGACACTTGCGATGGAAATGGCTTTATTAAATACAGTGGCTGTTGGGGAGAAACTATTAGTATTGAGCAATGGCTATTTTGGCGATCGATTTATCAAACTTGGACAAGCTTTTGGTATTGAAGTAGATGTGTTGCAAGCAGAATGGGGAAAACATGTAGACCCTGCATTAGTAGAAGAAAAGTTAGCAAACTCAAATTATGCAGCGGTTACGATTACGCATGCGGATACTTCTACAGGGGTTGCAGCAAATTTGGATGTTTTGATTCCTTTAGTGAAACGATATGGCGCACTTTCCATTGTAGATGGTGTTTGTGCAACCGCTGCTTTAGAAGAAGATTTGTCAAAAGAATATGGTGACCAAAAGGGAGCGACGATTGATGTTGTCTTAACTGGCTCACAAAAAGCTATTGGCGTTCCACCAGGTTTAGCCATCGTTGCTTTTGGAAAGAACGCACTAGAAAAGCGTCAACAACTTGGAAGAATCCCTGCCTATTATGCAGATATCGAAAATTGGCGTTCAGTTATGGACCAACCGACTAACTATTTCGCAACACCAGCTGTCAATCTTATATATGCGTATGACGTAGCTTTGGAAAAAGTTCTGAAAGAATCTATGCCAGTACGGATCAAACGCCATGCTCAATATGGTAAAGCCGTAAGAGCAGCGCTTTCCACTTATGGCATGAAACCTTTAGCTTCTGAAGACATTGCAGCGCCAACATTAAGTTGCATCCTTTATCCAGAAGGGGTAGATGATGCAGCATTTCGAAAAGCATTGGCCGATAAAGGTGTAATCGTAGCAGGCTCTCTTGCGCATCTTGCAGGAAAAGCCTTCCGAATCGGTCATATGGGAAACACCACAACCGAAATGCTAGAAGAAGCAATTGTTAAAATAGGCGAAACGTTAAAAGAACTAGGCTTAGAAGTGAATACAGAAGCAGCTGTAGAACGATTGAAGGAAGAATTAGCGATTAATATCAATGCATGATGAAGTTTTAGAGAAGAAGCATTATTCAAGCTAAATTGCTAAACATGCAGCTTGAATCATTTAGTTGGGCTTGAAATGAAAAAGTAAAGATTCTTGATACGGCTTAGTGTAAAATATGGGATCATCTCTCACTAAGTCGTATTTTCTATTAGCTTAAAAGATCATCATATGATAGATAGGGGAAATTGATTTGAATCCTACTTTTGAGAAAGTTCACAAAAAAGATATTCATATTTTGAAAAATCTATATTCACTGTATCTCCATGACCTCTCCAGATTTACTGAAAACTTAGATATAGGGATGGATGGTTCATTTCATTTTGATGATTTAGAAAAGCTATGTAACGAAGAAGGATTTTCTTCCTATTTTATAAAGCATGAAGAGGGCATAATTGGATTTGTCCTACTATTAGAGCGTCCATTTCTAAAAAAGGAAAATGACTTTGGTGTAAATGATATTTTTATACTCAATAAATTCAGGGGTAAAGGATTTGCGAAGCAGTCTTTAGAAAAATTATTTAAAGAAAAACCTGGAAAGTATTTTGTGATTGAACTTCAGGAAAATGAACCCGCGATTCTATTTTGGAAGAAGGTTTATAAACAGCTAAATATTAAATTCGATGAAAGAAAAGAGTTAATAGACGATGAACCATGTCTTGTCCAAAAGTTTACGGTTTAAGGATCGTTTTCTGGAGTGAGAAGTTAGCGATTCTATTAAACAAAAGGATGCCTAATGCTATCTATGGCATTGAATTGGTAATAGCTTCAATTATAATGGAGAACATGCCCAAAAATAGGGTCATTAAAGTTGAGCAGAATACAATTCTTTTAGTCACTATTATTCTCTTTTCTAAATGATTTGATAAACGATAAGTGATATAAACAACTATGCCTAAAACAATAGAACCAATCCAACTAATTAGTATTATCCCTCCAATTGTTATTATACTATTTTAATTGGAAAAATCCCCAATATCCTTTAATAAATACATATGGATAGCGCCATTTTTGAGCTGGACGGACTCTATAGATACTGTGCTACTGCTTGAAATCTAGGAAACTGTGGTTCTGAAATAAAGTTGCGTTATATAAAGTGTGACGTTATCACCTATAGATACCCTTAGACTAAAGGGGGTATTTCTCAAACGGGTCATATAATTTTCTTTTATGAAAGGTTTCCAAACATACTTTGGAAACTTTAAAGCCTTTATCCAATAGATTAGGATAAAGGCTTTTTGTTAGCTATTAATCTACTTCTTTTAGCAAATTCTCGATTTTGCCTACTCGCTCATTTAAGTCGTCTACTTGTTTTTGCAGATTAAATGTTTGTTGTTTTTCAACACTTAATTTTTCCTCTGCACGCTTTACATTTTTCTTGTACGCTCTATAAATTAAAACTAAAAAAATAATTATAAAAGCGATAAATCCGAACGTAACGATTGTTACCACTACATCTCCAACATTTACACTTGAAGCTCCGTTAGACATTAATTTAATCCTCCGTCTTCTTATTTTTTTTGAAAGTCAGTGTTGATTCTAACTTTGAAATAAGGTCCTCATTTAACTGTAATTCAAAAGAATTCAGCATATAGTATTTCGCAGCTTTACCATTCTCTAATAATTCCATATTATTCGAAACAAGATTTGCTTCTTCAAGCTTTTGTAAATGTAAATACAAAAGAGGTCTGCTCATACCAAGTTCTCTAGCAAGTTGGCTAACATACTGTTTACCACTAGACAAAATGCTAATAATTCTTAGTCTATGAGGATTAGATAAAGCTTCCAAAAACAAAAGTAATTCATCACCACTATTAATATGTTTCATATGTAATAAATTTATTACATATAGTTATTTTTGTCAATATAAGTAAATTTAAATAGGGGCAAAGTAACATTCTCGAATGCAAGTTTTGGATTATATAAAAGGCTAAGAAATATTTAATTCGTAATAAGTTCAGAGCCTAAGATTATTTGAAGGACGTAAGGACTTTTAGAGATGCAATCATATTAGAATTGAAATAATTTCTGTCTTTTCACGCTCGGTAAATAATTCACTAGTTTTGAATAACATTCTTTTATAAAAGGTTACCAAACATTAACAGCTATAGATGGTTCAGTAACCATGGTTGGAATTGGTGTAAATATATATCAATCAAGTAAGGATATGTTGCTTAATTATGATATAGTAGTTAATTAATAGAACTTTGCATTTAAAAATTATAAGACTATGTCTGGTGAGGACAGAAGTCTTTTAATTTTTAAGTTTAAGACAGAAGGAGTTAATAAAATGCCAGGGATTGTTATTTTAAATTTATTTGTTTTTCTTATGGCGGTGACAATGCTATATGTAGTAAAAAAATTTTATAGATTAAATAAAGAGACACCAAGTTATAAATATAAATTTATAACGAGTATATTTATAGTAGCTCTTTTGATGGTATTAGTTGCCGGAGGTATTATAGATATTAGTTTTTATAAAAAATAGTAAATGTTTATATAAACGAGTACAGTTCCAAAAATGAAACCGTACAATTAGGTAGTACTCTGTTCTTTGTCTGTAACTTTAAGAACTTGCTGGCGATTACCGTCAAATTCATTTAATGATAGTAGCTCTTGAATACTACAGCAAATTTAAACATGCGTTTTGTGGATTTTTCAGATTTTGTACCGAGCTGTTTTACTGTAATTTTTGTAGAACTAGTATCTTGTTAACTTTTTGTTCTTTTTTGAAAATTTATATATCTTTTATTACCATTGACGTTTTAAATTTAACTTGTTATTATTCAACTAATGTTTTTAATAAAAGAATAGATAACCTTGTATAAATTCAAGAATACGGCTTGAAAGTTTCTACCAGCTACCGATAATAGCTTGTCTACAAGGAATGGGATTTTAATGATATTTTTATTCCGTTTTGTAGAAGAAACTTTGGCCTAATTAGGTCAAAGTTTTTTTAATATCAAGGGGAAATTAAAATGAATTGGGTAATACTAATTTTGAAATCATTCCCTTTCAAATCTTTAATCTAGCAAATAGGAGACTACAACATGAGAAACTTTTTTAAATTTGCAGAACGGAACACTTCCTATAAGCAGGAAACACTTGCAGGGATAACGACTTTCTTATCTATCGCATATATATTAATCGTCAATCCACTTATTCTAAGCCAATCTGGTATGGATCATGGGGCTGTATTTACGGCAACTGCGCTTACTGCGATCATCGGAACACTTCTTATGGGGTTACTTGCTAACTTCCCAATCGCCATTGCCCCTAGTATGGGATTGAATTCATTCTTTACTTTTTCTGTGTGTATTGGAATGGGTATTGACTGGCAAGTTACTTTAACTGGCGTTTTTGTTGCAGGAATCATTTTTACACTATTAAGCTTATTTAAAATTCGAGAAAAAATTATTAATATTATTCCACAGAATTTAAAATATGCAATCGCTTCCGGCATTGGATTCTTCATCACATTTATCGGCTTAAAAGATGGTGGCATTATTGTTGGCAATAAAGACACATTTGTTGCGCTTGGCGATTTAACTTCACCAATGACGTTACTAGCCGTTATTTGTCTTATTATTACAATCGTTATGTTAGTACGTGGCATCAGTGGCGGTATTTTCTACGGTATGGTCATTACAACAATTATTGGTATGATTTTTGGATTAATCGATGTTCCTTCATCAGTTGTTGGCAGTATACCAAGTATTAAACCAACATTTGGTGTCGTGTTTGGCCATTTAGATGAAATTTTTACCCCAGAAACATTGACAGTTATCTTCACGTTCTTAATCGTTGCTTTCTTTGATACAGCTGGTGCATTAATTGGATTAACGAGCCAAGCAGGTATGATGAAAGATAACAAAATTCCGAATATCGGAAAAGGATTACTTGCCGATTCAACTGCTGGTGTCATTGGTGCTATCTTAGGTACATCAACACCTGCTACAAGTGTTGAATCTTCTGCTGGTATTGCTGTCGGAGGAAGAACCGGCTTTACGTCTGTCGTTATTGCAGCTTGTTTCTTAGTTGCTTTGTTCTTCTCGCCAATTGTTAGCGTTATTTCAGTCGAAGTAACTTCAGCTGCATTGATTATTGTAGGTGCATTAATGGCAATGCAAATCCGTAATATCGAATGGACGAAGTTAGAAATTGTTATTCCATCATTTTTAACAATTATTATGATGCCTCTAACATCTAGTGTGGCAATCGGTATTGGATTAGGCTTTGTTTTTTATCCAATATGTTTAGTAGCACAAAAACGTTATAAAGAAGTTCATCCAATTATGTATGTACTTTGTTTATTATTCCTTTCATACTTTGCGTTTATCGTCTAGGAAAGATCTTTAGCAAACACCTAAAGGATAGAAGAGCTTGAAGAAATTCGCTCTATCTATCCTTTTTTTACTAGGTATAATTCCAGAAAAATGAATATTTACACTGTTGAGGGTAAATTACAAAAAATAGGGTGATGCTAAACGTTTAATGCTAGATTGCTCTGTTGTAATTAACGATAAATGGTAGCCCGACTTAGGAGCAAAGTGTTGAAACAGCATTTAGATAAAAATACAGTAAAAAGAATCGCCTAATAAAAAAAGTCTAAAACAATCGTTATTGAGATTATAAAATGAAATAATAAGAATATTAAATTTTATGCAACTAAATAGATTATAAAATGCTCTAACGGTATGTAAGGAAAAGGGGGTGCTGACAATGGACAATGACATTTTAGTTAAAAAAGCGCAGAAAGGAGATGGTGAAGCCTTTATACAGTTAATTCGGCAATATGAACTTATTTTGTATCGCACAGCTAAGCAACTCGGCTTAAAAGATGAGGATATTGCGGATTTGTTACAAGAAACCGTTATGACCGCCTTTGAAAAAGTCAATACGCTCAAAAAGGGACAGTATTTTAATACGTGGATATGTCGGATTTTATTGAACAATTGCTATCGCTTTATGAAAAAAAATAAACCCTTAGCTACAATGGATGAAACGGTTCTTAATAATTTATCACATCAAGATTTTTTAACACTAGAGTTAGATGAAGCCTTAACAGTTTAGATGACAATCACCGGATAGCCCTCACACTTTATTATGTAAACGGCTTTACGACGAAGGAAATTAGTGCATTTCTACATGAGTCTGAAGGTACGATCAAATCACGAATTTCTAGAGCCAAAAAGCAATTAAAAAATACGTATTATTTGGAAGGAGCTAATTTAATATGAAGCGAAATGACGACTTAGTACGCGAGGATATGAATAAGGAACAAGAATTACCAGCTTCTATTCGTTCGGCTTTTGATCAATCTTATGCTCAAATTCGCAAGCAATCGAAGAAAAAGACAAAGAAACCTTGGCTAAAGCCTGTGTTAGCTGCGACTGCAGCATTAGCTTTAAGTGCAACCGTATTATTGACGAACGATGAAGCATTAGCAAAATTTCAAGCTTTTTTTGGCTTTAATGATTCAGGAATAGAAATTGCGGCTGTCAATGGAGATGTGCAAAAACTCGCTCAAACACAACAAGCTGAAAATATTACGATGACATTAGAGAATCTATTTGTAGATGCATATCGTTTTGGCCTACAGTTTACAATTGATTTCGAGGATATTTCTGCGGAAAGTTTAAATAGGATAGAGTTTGAATACCAACTTTATGATGCAAAAGGTAATAAAATTAGTGCACTCATTTCAGATACAAAACCTTATGCAGGGAAACAAGTTTTTAGCGGAGAGGATTTTAAACTAGCAGATGTAAGTGATAACCGTGCATCAGTTGAAATGATTGCAACTGCTAATCAGCAAGAAGTACCTTCTTTAGAAGGGGCACGATTAGAGATAGAAACTATTCATATTTCTTCAAAGGAAGGTGATATGAAATCTGTAAACGGACATTGGAAATTTGATCTAACTTCTCCAACTATCGTGAAACACCAGTACATCGCAAATAATAAGGTTTCTGGTATTACATTAAATGAGGCAGTCGTCTCAAATGGCTCAATGTATATTACTTATACAATTGATGAAATAAATGTAGGTGAAACTATCGCCCACGATACAGCATTAATAAATGATAAGGGCGAAGTGTTTTATGCCCAAGGGAATACCTTTAAAGAGTCAGAGAAACAAACAGAAATCAGCCTTGTCTTCCCTTATAGTGTGAGGAATGAACAGCAATTACTTTCATTAAAAGTGAAAGACTATGAACAATTAAACTTAGTAAAGAAGAAAGAGTAAATTGCACGGAGCATTTAAAAAAATTATTTTACTATAAGTAGTCCACTGTCAGTTAGAATGACAGTGGACTCATTTTAAAACGGAGACGTGAGGGAAATTGATTAGGCTTTGCCATGCAGCTCGCTTTTTTATGCTATCCCGGTTGGTCCGATACGCATCTTAAAGCATTCCACAGACAAGTAATCAAATACATCGCCCAACAAATCAATGTCCCAGCAACGGTCATTGATTTTTATATTCATTCGTCAACAATCAGGTAAATTTCCAGAGCAATGGATCTAAAATTTTCACATTAAGGTTCCAGTTTGTTGTATTCTTTAAAGATAAAGGTAAACTTCATGAAGAAAAATATTTATACTAAATGAGTGAAAAAAGTTGGCTCAATTACTAGTCTGGTTTGGAAGAAGAACGATAATCTAGATTTTACGTGGGAAGAAGTCAAAGGACCAAATAATGATTAAATAACAAAGATGACACTCGGTCACTATTCTAAAAAAGTATACATATTTATTTGTTGATGTATTAAATAACTCGCAAAATATTTAACTAAAAAGCCCAGGGGTGAAATGTCAATCATAA
>NZ_ML122585.1:0-21508 GCF_003844195.1 Rummeliibacillus sp. TYF005 | reverse complement strand
CAAGTGTTGCACTTAATATTACAATTCATCAAAACAAAAAAAGAGAGGGTATTAACCCTCTCTCAGAATTGTTATGTTATTTGATTATGCTTGCTTTATTTATTCTTTATTTTAGATAATTCGAATTCTTTACCTACAGATAATGTGCCAGGATGATATTTATGCTTCTCATAGTATCCTATTTTTTCATGAGTTATTTCTAAAATCTCCCCTACATTTGGCGCATAATATTCTACAATATAGTAAAAATTATTTTTTGTATTGTCGCTACGATAATCTCTTGTAACTACGACATGTTTAAACGTTCCAGCTTTTACTTTTATAGTCGCATCATCATCAATAACTTTTTGCTTTATACCTCGAACTTTCCATGATTTGTTTAGTTTAATTGGATAAGATAAGTTTTTATCATCGTAATAATATAACCCTGTTTTCGTTTCTTTCATATTAAATGTACTAGAGTCGCCCGTTTTCGTATAAGTTTGTCGATAAATACTTTCACCTTTTTTATTTGTTTTAATATATTCCTCTTTTAGAGGTTGTCCATTTTGTAAAGCATAGTACACTTTATTTTTAGCTCTCATATAACTTGTTTTAGCGTCTGCTGTATCTGAGAAAAAAGGTAATATAGAAGCGGCGATAATAGCAAAAGCAAAAACAACCTTTAATATAGTTTGCAAGTCAAAGTCTCCTTATATAATTAGTTGAACAATATATAATATTAACACTTTTGGACTATTTTCGTGTGATTATTTTACTATTCACTATCATCAACTTGTACTGAAAATATTTAAGCCTAAGAAAAATAAAATCCTCGAGCTTTTCTCTTATCTTTTCTTTAATTGATACAATTCAGTATCAACAGTTGTTTTTCCAGCTTTTTTTCTAGTTATTTTAACAATTCCTAATTGTTTAGGTGCCTGGCACCTGACATGCAAAACTAAATCTATATATTCTAGTATATTCAGGATAAATTTTATATAATTGGTATAAAGGAGGTTGTTTATGCCGAGAAAGAAAAGAAGTTGGAATCCAACGTTGTTTTATCATGTTGTCATGCGCGGAAATAATCGGCAAGTTATTTTTCAAAATGAAGAAGACTATGCTGAGTTTTTTCGCTCAATGCATTATACATACGACCGATATACATTTCATCTTGTGGCGTATTGTATGATGAACAATCATTACCATCTCTTAATTCGTTCCCCAAACGAACCACTTGGAAAGGTAATGGGTACGATTAATAAGCGTTATAGTAACTATTTTAAAAGCAAATATCACTATCGCGGTCATTTATATGAAAGTCGATATTTTGCTAAACCAGCCATTGACGCAAAATCAGTGCTTGCAGTGAGCCGATATATCCATCGGAATCCTATTGCTACAAAGCAACCAATGGTCGAACGGATGGAACACTATCCTTATAGTAGCTTTCATCTCTATAAAAAGAACCAACCCCATCATATCCCCTATATGACTACTACTCTTTTGCCTAGCTTAATGCCAGTTTTAAAACAAACCTTTGAAGATTACTGTATTTTCTGTGAACAAGACGATGACGAAATAGAGTCTATTGACTTTTTGTAACATAAGAAAGGAGAAACATATGACCATTTGGAGTGTTGGTCTCGATGGTATGAGAGGTTATCGTGTCATGATCGAGGCAAATGTTCGGACAGATAAAGAATTATGTACAATTATTGGATTACCGGATACATCGATTAAAGAATCAAAAGAACGTATTATAAGTAATTTATACACACTTGAATATGATTTATCGATGAAGAAGATAACAATACAACTTTCTCCATCTGATAAAAGGAAAACAGGAACAGGCTATGATGCTGCAATGGTTCTTGCAGTAATAGAGCAATTATTAGAAACGCCTCTTCAACTAGATGAACATACATGTGTTTTAGCTGCTCTTACATTAAACGGAAGATTAGAATCCTTTCACGGAATGATTCCTTCTATACAACAGGCAATCGAATTAGGATTTCGACGAATTATTTTACCTGCTATCGATTTAAGTTTTCTAGGGAGCGTACTAACAGTAGATTTTGTCTTGATCCATGATATCCATCAACTTTTACAATATGTCAAAGGACAAACTGTTTTCAATATACCAGACACTAAAACATTTGATGTGATACGAGATAAAGAAAAGCCGAACATCGTTAAAGGAACTGATTTTGCGGCAATTCGCGGACATGAAAAGGCGAAACGTGCATTGGAAATTGCAGCAGCTGGCGGCCATCATATTCTGTTAAATGGTCCTCCCGGATGTGGAAAAAGTATGTTAGCGGATGCATTTCAAACCATTTTCCCTGAACTCTCTCATGAGGAAATGTTAGAAGTATATAGTATTTATCATTTAGCTAAAGAGGATTTTCCATTCTCTTTGCATCCGCCCTATCGAGCACCACATCATTCATCCTCTTCCACCTCACTTATTGGTGGAGGAACTTATCCAAAACCTGGCGAAATTTCTCTAGCACATCGTGGTATTTTGTTTTTAGATGAGCTGGGCGAATTCTCCCGAAAAACACTTGATATGTTACGCCAGCCTATGGAAACTGGTGAAGTGAGTATAAGTCGTGTAAGACAAACGGTGACATACCCTGCAAATTTCACACTCATTGCAGCAACGAATCCTTGTCCATGTGGCTATCATGGCTCAAATGATCATTATTGCACTTGCACACCTAACGAAATTCGAAAATATCAACTAAAAGCATCGGGTCCTTTACTTGACCGTTTAGATTTCCAATTATCATTACAAAGCGTACAACTTACCCATCAAAAACCATGTGAAGACTCTAAAACAATCCGACAGCGAACAACGATTGCAAGAAAATTACAAAGAGAACGTTATCAAAACAACTATTTAAATAGCACAGCACCTTCCGAATTACTTATACAATCGAGCAACATCACCAAACAACAACTGGATCAATTGTCTATCACTTGCTTCGACCAAAAATGGAGTCACCGTACCCAACTTAAAATCATTCGAATCGCAAGAACAATCGCAGACTTAGAAGGAACAAGCGAAATCTCCGATACGGCAATGGAAGAAGCAATTGCTTGGAAGAAAGAAGGATCACAACGAGAGTTTATTAAACCATCGTAAACCTCGCATAAACAGCCATACGCAATTCTAGACTGAAAGAAAAAAGTCCTTAACCTCCCCAAAGAGATTAAGGACTTAATTTGTATCCTATTGTCTGAATTGTTTGGGTGACTGGCACCTCAGACTCAGCTTCCTGAAGAGAATCAACTCTCTTTCAAATTAACTCGTTTGAACAATTCGATTACTTTAGAAGTATTACAGTCCGACCGGAGTAAAATTGCATATTTTGAAAAATGGATGGGACCACACGTGTTCAGTTACTTGTGTAACGTCAGTGAACCTCAAATTTTTGAAGTACAAAAAGGAATCTCTTTTTGTTGGTTTTCACCTACCACTACAATTCAGGAGCAATACGATTATTTGTTAAAACAAAAAATAACTATTGATTCCGTTCTGCCGAATTCCATCCAGTTAGCGTGGTATATTCAACAGAATTACGAAGAACCAGTAATGCAGGCTGAAGCCGGATAACTTTTCAAGTTAAAAACATCCTTGAGATATACAACAAATGTAGACAAATGTAGATAATCTACATAGAGATAATTATCTTTATAGTAAATTTACAAGCGTTCGTCATTTGACGGCGCTTTTATTGTAGCTCTACTCTTTCAACTAAATCTAGATTATGTTGAAAGAGTAACATTAACATTATAGACATTGTAGTAAATTTTAAACACAAATTTTAAAAAAACTTATATTTATCAACTATTGAACTTTTGGAACACTGTTCCGGAAAATTCAAATGAGAGAGAATTATCCCCTTTACTTAATAATGTGCAGAACATTTAAAGTCTTACTTACAAGATAGAAAGGATGAACACACGTAAAATAGTTTTGGATCACCTATATTACTTCTTTTCTTTATTAACAATCGATTGTAGAAATTCTGTTATCTTCAGATTAAAAAAATCCAGATAACTGGATTCTACTTTCTACCCCTAAATCTTTTTTTGCAAGGTACAACTGTTGTAGGTTAGAAATCAATTGATTAAACCTTATGTCGGGGTAAATAGTAACTCTATTTACTTTATTTTTAGAATATATGTGTTTATATAGCCCATAATATAAGTAAGACGAGATGCTCTAACATCTCGCCTAGTAACTACCCAACGTGGTAAGTTGCTTCTATACTTTATTTCTTTCTAGAAGACTTCCCGGTCTTGTTGGTTGCATGACGGGTGGTCTTCTTTTTTGAATTAAACGAAGTGCCTTGGAAAGAACTACTAGAGAAGAATCCTTTTTTATTGATTATAAGAAAATGTGAAGTAAGGGAACGAACCTTAACTTAACCGTTTGCATAGAATCCAAAAGAAAAAGAAGCTCTCAACCTCTCGAGAGATTAAGGACTACTAAATCTGAGTCTGTTATCTGAATTATTTCGGTGAATGACACCAAAACCTTAGAACTTCCCTTGGGTGAACTATTTATGCATTCAAAGAACCTATGTGCATACATTTAAATGCGTTGTCTCATTCTTTGTATTCAAACACATGACTAAAATGTCACCAATCTACTTCCTCTAAAAATTCCCTAAAAAACTCTGCACCATCTTGTGGAAATCTTACGTTGCGTTTACTGTACAGCAAGCTTTTCTCCGTCACCATTTTTAAACTTACAATATTGACTCTTTTAGTACTCATGAGGATCTTGAATTGTAGTTAATTGTCTAAATTATTTCGGTGCCTTGCCCTTTCACAATCTACGTAGCTAGAAACTTTCGAAAAACCCCTGCACTATCTTGTGGTGATTTTACTCCGGTTATTGTAAAGCAATAATTTTCTTTTAGTTTTTCCTCCAATAAAAATGCCCCTAACACCATTAGATATTAAGGCTTCTGAGTCCATCATAATTATGATATACGCTTTAATACTTTTTAAGACAAAAAACCCCTAACCTCGAAAGGTTAGGGGTTTCTCCAATCTAATAATCTAACTCAAAGAGTAGAAAATTTGATTAAATTATTTTACATCAACGCTGATTGTAGAAGATTCTACTACAGTAGTATTAGTATCATCGTCTTTTACTTTGATTACTAATGTACCTTTATCTTTTGATGCAGTTGCTTGACCAAGAATATTACCAGTAGCAGTCCAATCTTGAGGAGAACCAAGTGTAATTGTTTCACCTACTGAACCTGATACTGTAGCTGATACTGTACCAAGGATTTCATCTTCACCTGCTACATATTTACCATCATCATTGATATCTAGGTATAATACTGGTGCAGATGTATCTGTAAGATCAATACGTACTTTTGAAGTAGTATCTACTGATAATTTAACACCTTCAACGATTGGATCAGCAGCAGAACCTGCATCAGTAATAGTAAAGATATCTTTGTAAGTTAATTTTTTACCTACTATTGTAATAGCATCTTTGTTTTTCCAAGCAATTGATTGGATAGTTGGAACTTGATTAATAACAGTTACAGTTGCTGTTGCTACTTGTACTCCACCTTTTTTCAAGATGATTTGAGTAGAACCAGCTTTAACACCTGTTACTACAATATTACCAGTAGCATCCGGTGCAGTATCAACAGTTGCCACTTTAGGATTAGCAGATTCTACTGTAAAGCTAGATGCATCAGCATCGCCAGATTGTAATGAGCGTAAGAAACCACCAGTTTTTGTGAATTCATTAGCATTTAATGTTAAAGTTTTTGCTGAAGTAGCAATGTTAATTGTACCCTTAGATGAGTCAACTACTTCTAATTTGTAGTTATCTGCTACGTTATCATTAGTAACTTTTACTGTAAATTGACCAATGTTTTTGGCAGTTTCTAAATCTTGTACATAAACTGTGTAAGTTCCAGCAATAGCATTTGCTGCTGGTGCTACAGTTACAGGTAGAATACCGTCAACAGTTGCATCTACAGCACTTACATTAGTATTACCAGTTTTTTCTGTAGCTGCAATGGTAGGAGTTAAACCTACTGCTTTAATTTTAGATAAATCTAATACTTCACCAAATTGGTCAGTAACTGTTACATTATTTGTGAAACTAGCTCCTGGTGCTACTGAAACTGTTGCATTTTTAGGAGTTGCTTTTGTTGCTACACGTGCTGTATCAACTACAGTAATTTCTTTAGAATAAGATACTTTACCTGCAGTTACAGTAATAGTAGTTTTACCAGCTTTAATTGGTGTAATAGCACCTGATGAAGCATCAATTGTTGCTACTGCTGGGTTTGATGATGCAAATGATGATAGACCAGAAACTTTAATGATATCACCAGTGTTTGAAAGAACATGGTCAAGCTTAATATCAGTATCTTTTGTTGAAATTGTAGCAGCAGATAATTCGCCTAACTCATCAGTTGTTAAAACGATGTTACCGATAGCTGGAGTTGCAGCACTTACCACTTTTACAGTAACTGTTTTAGATTCAACAGTTTTACCGTCTTTTTTAAGAACAACTTTTACATCAAATGATTTATTTAATGCTGTAGCTGCTGCAGTTTCATCAATTTCACCTGTAGTAGATACATTAGAGGCAGCTGCAGCTGTTTTAAATACAGCTTTATCAGCTTGGAATTCTACTTTATATCCAAGTGTATCTTCAACTTGTGCTAAATCAGTAGCTACACCGTTAAGAGATAATGTTAAGAATTGTTTATCTTTGTTAGCTTCTAAAGTAGTAGTTGTTACAGCTACTTCACCAAGATTGAAAGTGTATTTTAATGTTAAATCTTGAGTGCCTGTTGGAGTTTTTACAGATACTTTGTAATCTTGATTTTCATTGATTGGTGTTTCAAGAGTTAAAGTAGCAGTTGTACGATCATCTGATACTTTTAAATCAGTTACTTTTGTACCTTCGATAGTTACATCATCTTTAGTTACTTTTTTAAGGTTAGTACCTGTTAATGTAACTGTTTTAGGGTTAACTGCACTTGCAGATTCAACTTTAGTTGGTACTACAACACCGTCTTTGTATTGGTCTTCAACACCATTGTAAGTGAAGATACCAGTTGCAAGATCAGCATTGTTGTAAAGTTTTTCTTCGAATAGTGCAAGACCTACGTTAAGAACACCTTCGTTATAAAGTTTGCCTTTGTAAAGGTCAAGACCAGTTTCTTTTACACCTTTTTTGTAAAGAACGTCTTTGTAAAGACCAGTAACTAGTTTACCGTTTTTGTAAACTTTACCTTTGTATTCGCCTTCTACGCGTTTACCGTCTTTGTAAGTGTAACCGTATGAAGTTACTCCAGTGAATTTAACACCTTTTTTGTAGTAAACGTTTTTAGAAGTTTTACCAGTGAATAGTTTACCTTTCACATAGTATTTTTTGTTGTAAGTACCAGTGAATTTAGCACCTGATTTGTAGAATACTGATTTGTAAGTACCAGTGAATTTTTTACCGTTTTTATAAAGTTTACCTTTATAAGATTTGTAACCTTTTACTGCCTTGTTAGTTTTTGCGTTTACAAGTGTACCTTTTTTAGTCACTTTGTAAGTAGTTTTTGCTGAAGCATCAGTACCTGAAGCTACAACTGCAGATGTAAGTACTGAAGCACCAAGTACAAGTGCTGTAGCAGACTTAACTAATTTAAGATTTGCCATGAATAAAAATCCTCCCTTATTGGATATGATTAGCATTTCGCTGTTTTTTGTTTCATCAGCTAATCATGCTTAGCCTAATTATCGACTATTAGAGAGAGAATTTCCACCTTTTTTTATGTAAAAATATTCAATACAAAAAGGTAAATATCACTATTTTGATAAATTGGCAATAAAAATATTATACATTTATTCTCAATTTACATTATTTTTACAAAATAAGCATGATTATTGTTATATTGTTTATGCAGATAGTTATTAAGGATTATTTTAAACTATTAGACATGATTAAATTTCTAATTTTTTCATATATATTTTTCGTGTAATATTGGCATATTCCTGAAATATTATCATACTATTTTAGATTGCTAGTTTTTTAGTTATTATTAAATATTATGAATATGAGTTTCTTCCATTATATATAGTCTACTATTTCTCCAATCGATGATTTAACCATGCAATGATCCTATTGTGAAATTTTGTTGTAGCGAGATAATACTATTACAAATGTTACGAAAATGATGCATTTTGTAATAAAATAGCAGATGGTTTTTAAATCTATTTAGATGACTTTATGTTTTAAATAATATAGTCAATTGATATTAATTGTTAGTTATTTAGTAAACTTTTGACTTTTAGATTAGACTAGATCCGACATTGATCTCCATTTCCATATAACAAAACCTCAGCAACTTTTATCAAGTCGCTGAGGTTATATGTTGTGTAGCTTGTTGTCCACCATTTACTAATACTAGTGATGGTTTGGATGGAACTATTGGTTTTCTATTGGCATTGCTAATTAGCGTTTCTTTTAGTGTTTTGATGTCTTGTTCTAGTAGTGTGTCTATTATTTGATAGAGTTCTTGCTTATCTATAGGATCTGCTTTTCCGATGAAGATTTTCGGGAATACTTGCTTCTTTTGGAGCTCATTTTCATTTAACAGTTCTTCAAATAGTTTTTCGCCTGGGCGGATTCCAGAGAATTCGATACCGATTTCTTCTTCTGTGTAACCTGATAGAGTGATCAGATTTCGAGCTAGGTCGACAATTTTAACTGGCTCTCCCATATTCAAGACGAATACTTCTCCTCCCCTTGCTAAGGCACCTGCCTGGAGAACTAAGCGAGAGGCTTCTGGGATGGTCATAAAGTATCTCGTCATTTCTGGATGCGTTACGGTAACAGGTCCACCTGCTTCGATTTGCTTTTTAAAGAGTGGGATCACACTTCCCCTACTTCCTAATACATTTCCAAAACGGACGGCTACGAATTTTGTTTTACTTTCTTTCGCTAGATTTTGTACAATCATTTCCGCAAAGCGTTTTGTTGCTCCCATAACATTCGGTGGGTTTACTGCCTTATCGGTGGAGACCATGACAAAACATCCGACACCGAAGAAATCAGCAGCTTCCGCTATGTTCTTGGTACCGAATATATTATTCTTCACCGCTTCTCTAGGATTGTACTCCATGAGTGGTACGTGCTTATGGGCTGCTGCATGATAGATGACATCTGGTTTATACTTTGAGATGATTTCAAATAGACGTGTCCTGTCTTGAATATCCGCAATAATCGGGATGATTTCTATTTCTTCTTGATAGAGTTGTCTCAGTTCCATATCAATCGTATAAATGCTATTTTCACCATGACCTAAGAGTAACAGTTTCTTAGGATAGAATTTGCAAACTTGTCGGCAGATTTCAGAGCCTATAGATCCTCCTGCACCTGTTACAAGTATCGTTTTGCTTGTTATTTTTTTTGAAATGCTTGTCATATCCAATTCCACTGGTTCTCTACCAAGTAAATCTTCCACTTGTACATCCCGAAAGTTATTGACCGATATTTTACCTGCGATCAAGTCTTTCACAGATGGCATGATTTTAGTATTTGCTTTCGTTTTGGCACATTCTTCGTAGATTCGTTTTAGTTCTGACTTTTGAAGCGACGGTATTGCTATGATGATATTTTCAATTTTTAGTTTTTCGACTAACTTTGGAATGTGGTGAATCTTCCCCTTTACGTCTATCCCATAAATCTGGAGTTTGAGCTTTTTTGGATCATCATCTGCAAAGGCCACTGGATAAAGATTCGTTTCTTTGTTTTTTAATAATTGCCGAACAATCATCGTTCCAGCAGCACCTGCTCCAACGACCAACGTCCGTTCTTTTTCAGGATTTGGTGTGATAAATCGCTCACGGAATAAGCGCCATGAAAATCTCGAGCCCCCGATTAATAGAACATGCATCATCCATGTGATTCCTATAACACGAACATCTATTGTTTGAAAAGCGATTAGCTGAACGACTATTGTCGTCATGATTGACAATGTAATCGCCTTAATGATCGCTATCAACTCTCCTATACTGGCATACTCCCAAGTATTTCGATACATACGATAGATTGCCGCAAATAAATGATGACTCACTAATAATGTAACGGAACTTACAAGTAAAAATGGCATTGCTCCATGTTGTAATGTAGGATTAACGATTAAATAACTTAGAAATATTGCTGTAATCACAATGGTAGAGTCTAACAACATTAATAACGGCAGTCTTCTATTGTAAGGCAGTGTGCTTCTCCTCCTATTCAAAATTGAGAGTATGATAATTCGCTACATTATATGGTTCTTTTCTAATGGGTATGACTAAAATGGATATTTTTATAATCAAAATAAGTTGAGGGTGGCTTAGGCTTTGTTATAAGGGGCTTTGAGGTTGAAGTTATGGAGAATTTATTTGTATTCTAGGTACATCGTTTAAAAAGATTTTGTAAAATGATGTATGTTAGATACTACTTTTTAAAATGGGTATAGTGAAAAGTGATTAAGGGGTTCGAAAATAGGGTTGGCCTTTTTTAGCATGTGAAAAAAGCAAAATACAGAAATGTTATGAGATAAACATTTCTGCCTTTTTTAGTTTTAGAATTTTGTAATGATAGTAGAACTGATCCATGCTTTTGTTGTACTGGATGGGATATAGATTTGATACCAAGTTGTGTTGGATTCGTCTTTTGTTGTTACTACTTTCCCTTTGTCATCTGTTACAAGTTTTAAATAAGTATCCTTTTTCAATGTTGCAAGGACAGTTGAATTTTTCGTCGTTGCCTTGTCACGGACATTGGCATCATCGTAGTTCGTAACTGCAAGGTTTTGGATATTCAAGTAGTCACTTCTAACCCAGGCTTGGTCATTGCCATTATAGCTAACGCGGAACCAGCGACCACCACTATTTTTGTCATCTTTGATATCTGCGTTATGCCCTAAAATTGTAATTTGTTGACCAAGTGATAGCGTACCAATTTGTCTTGCAGTCGAAGCGTATGGCATGGAATAGACTGGCGTGATTAGTGATGCTGTTGCTATGATGCCTTGGTCGAATGTATAGAATGTGCTCGGTTGTGGCTTGTTCGCCGGAATAATATGATCGTATGTTTTTTGAATCGGCGCTGGATCTAATGTACTCTCTGGTTGTGCTGCATAGTATTTGCTGTCGTATGGTTTCATCTCTTCCATTAGTCGAGCAATACTACGTCCCCAATTTTGGTCTGTTGCGTATTTTGTGTTCATCCCTGCGATATGGACTCCGTTGTTATAGAGAGCGCCGGGTTTTAAATATCGACGATAGATGAAGTCTACATAATACTCTAGTCCTTCCTTTTTGTTAGGGAAGTAAAGTGCACAAGTTAATGGGGCAGAATCATATGCTTGTAGACCAAAGAAGTTGTTTTTGTATTTTCCAATTTGTGATGCTTTGGTGCTTCCCCAGCCGCTTTCCAAAATAGCATGAGCAATCAAAAATTGTACATTGATACCGTATTCTTTTTGTACTTCAAAGAAAGTTGGCACAAGTTTGTATAACTCATTTTCTTTATAACTTTCGCCTTTCTTCATTATCAGATAATTTTGCATTTCCTTTTGTGTGATATTGGATGTTTTCCTTAAGTTTTCTGCTAGATAATTGTTGCCGGTTTGTTCTGGTGTGATCCAGACTGTTTTGCCACCGATACTGCCTTGATAGAATGTTTTGCCGTTAATGACTTCGGTCTTCTTGGCTGTGAATGCTTTTGCTCGGTAATTGCTTAGTGAGCTATAGACGACGTTATTTGTTGTACCATTTGAGATATTGTAAGCTTCACCGAATCCTGTTAAGTATAGTTTTAAGCTAGTTGTGGTAGATGAAGTGATGTTCGATAGGGTGATTTGTCCTTCCTCTACCCATCCGATTGACTTTGTTTTTGTACCGACTGTACGACTGATTTCGTAATATGTTTTGTTGTCTACTGTTGCTTGTTTGTAGACATAGAAGTTTTCTTTTGTATAGGTTGTGCCTGCTTTTTGTGATTTCGTTAAGTCCGTTAAATCTTGATAGATTTTAGTAGATGTATTTTTTAAGACGCCGACCTTCGTAATGGCTGTTGTTTCTGGCTGAGCTGGTGTTTCTGGGTCTGGTTTTGTTGGTTCTGTTGGTTTGGTTGGCTCGGTCGGTTTCGTCGGCTCAGTTGGCTCGGTTGGCTTAGCTGGGTCTGTGGTGTCTGGCTTTGGCGCATTTTTGACCTGAGTTGATGTTACCCAGAGAGTGATATTATCTTTTGTTGTGCCTTGATACCAGATTTCATCGCCTGCTTTAACAGCTTTTATGATGGTGAACTTTTCATTCTTCGGTAATGTTTTTTGAACGATATCCTTTGTTTCTCCCCATTGAATGCTGTAGCCCTTCCCGGTTCCATTTAATACTTTTGCTGTTGTTGGGATTTTGGCTGATCCTTGAGCAACTGTTGTTAATTCTGTATTTTGAACCCAACCGATGACTGCAGCTGTACTTGTTGGGTGTGTGCTTAGTTGATAATAGATGTTCTTTCCGATTGTTGCTTGCTGCGTGATGTAATACGTTCTGTTGGTCTTTTTGGTTGATGCTTCTGCTGATTGTTTTAGATTGTTGATATCCGGGTAAACTTTGGCGATTTGCGTGTTGATACGTCCTAGTCTATTTACTTTTTTTAGTACTGGTTTAATCGTTGTTGGTGATGGCTTTTTTGTTGTTAATTGGGACGACTTTAGCCAGACAGTTTGTCCGTTAAGTGTTCCACTATACCACGTGTCATCTCCAACTTTTTCAGTTGTTTTCGTTTTAAATAGGGTGTTTTTGTTCGTGGTAAGGGAGATGAACATGATATTCTTTGCTCCACCCCATGGTCTTGTATAACCTTTACCTGTTCCTTTGATATATCTTTTTGTGGTGCTATTTTTGGTAATTTTATGTGTTTTGGTTGTGAGATCTTTTGCTTTGACCCAACCGATAAATGGCTGACTGGCGTTTTTATAGTTGCTAATTTGATAATAAGTTGTTTTATTGTAAACAGCTTTTTTGTTTATGTAGTAAGTGAGTTCTAGTTTTTGGCTGCCTACTTTTGTTCCTGTTGTTGCTGTTGGTGATTGATATATAACAGCTTTCTCGTTTTTGAAGCGACCTAATTTACTAGTGTCTGTTTGTTTAACTGATTTTGTAGGTTGCGTAACCGTAGTTTTTGCTTCCGCCTTTAATGCTGGTAGGGACATGGTAACTGTTGATGCTAGCATAGCTGCTGAGATAACTGCTGCTGTGAGTCTTTTGTGTGACTTTTGATGTGTTGCCATCTATAATCCTTCCTTTCTATTAAAATGGTGGATTTTTACTAACTATAGCATGGATTTGAGAGATTTGGTAGGTGTTGGGGTGGGAGGGGTGTGGGGTGGTTCCGCGGTTTTTTGGTCTAGTTCCGCGATTTTGGGGGGGAGTTACGCGATATTCGGAGGATGTTACGCGATTTTTTAGGTTTGTCACGCGATTTTTGGAATTGTATCCGCGTTCCTGACAATTTAAGTCTCTATGAGTTTACTCGGGGTAGACGATTATTGCTCTACTTGGGCGCGGTATTGAATCTGTTATTTCCTGCATCTTGGACGCGGATAATGCTTTTGAGTATTTAATCTGGATCTCATTACGCGATTTTTGGGTGAAGTTACGCGATTTTCAGAGGGAGTTCCGCGATTTTTTAGGTATGTCACGCGGTTTTGGAAATTTTATCCGCTCTCTTGATAATTTAAGTCTTAAGGTAGTCAAACGGGATGATGCTCTGCTTGGGCGCGGCTAGGTATTTGTGTTTTACCTGTATCCTTTCCGCGGATAATGATTTTGGGTAATAGAAAGAGACCACCGTGATGATTGGTGGTCTCCTTTTGGTTAGTTGTACATTTGGATAACTGAGCTGCTGATCCATACTTTTTTGGTTGTGCCTGGTTTGTAGATTTGGTACCAGGTTGTTTTGTTTTTGTCTTTCTTTGTGACATATTTGTTGTCTTTTTTGACTAGTTTGATCGGCGTGTTTTTATTGACTGAAGCTACTTTTGTATATTTCGTATCGGCGCCAGCTCTTAGGTTTGTTCCGTCACTTGTTGTAAAGGCTAGGTTTTGAACAGCGATTTGGTCGCTACGTACCCACCCTTGTTTGCCACTGTAGCTGATTCGATACCAGCGTACTGTTTTGCCGCTATCATTTTTGAAGTCGCGGACATCTGAGTGATAGGCTTTTAGCGTGATTGATTTGTTCTTTTTGTATGTGCCATATTTTGATGAGTAGATGTATGGCAAGCTATAGACTGTCGCTCCTGATGCAACGTTGACTTTTGCTGTGATGTCCGACGGCATTGTATGATATGAAGCCGGTTGTGCTTTTGTTTCTGGGATGACATTATCGTATTCTTGTGGTGCTGGGAATACTTTTGTACTTACGCTTTTTTTGCTGTAATAAGAGCTGTTGTATGGTTTCATTTGCGCCATTAAATTCGCAATTTTTTCACTCCAGCCTTTATCTGTAGCATACTTGACGTTCATACCTAATAGCGAAGGGCCGTTATAGTAAGCGCCAGTAGTTGTTAGATAATCACGATAGATTTTGTAGACATATGCGCTTAATCCCGCTTTACCTGTCGGGAAATATTTCGCACAAGTTAAGGCACAAGTATCATATGCTTGATAGCCGAAATAGTTGTTTTTGTATTGTGCAATGGTAGAACCGCCCCACCCTGTTTCTAGGATGGCATGGGCGAACATAAATTGGGCATTAATGCCAGATTCGTTTTGTAATTCGATAAATGTTGGTGCTAGTTTGTAAAGGACGTTGTCTGGTAGTTTTCCTTTAGTTAATAAGAATGCTTGCATTTCTTTTGCTGTGATATTCGATGTTTTTCGAAGGTTCAGCGCGATGTATGGGTTTGTTTTGATATGTGTTGCTGAGATCCAGACCGTTTTCCCGTTTAGCGTTCCTTTGTGCCAAGTGGATGTGCCGAGTTTTTCTGTTCGAGTGATTTTGAATGATTTTGCGCGATATTTGCTTAAAGTGTAAACTTTATTTTTCGTACCGCCCCAAGGCATATCGTAAGCTGTTCCTGTTCCCGCTATGTATACTGTCGATGATGTTTTATTTACAAGCTTACGTGAGTAGCGCTTTAAATCTCCTGATGCAACCCATCCTATTTCTTTGGATCCTTGATAAAGTTGGTAGTAAGTTGTTTTATCAATCGTTGTTTTATTTCTTACGTAAAAGGCTCTGCCTGTGTAAGTAGTGTTGGCCAGGATGAATTTTTTCTTGTCATTGGGTTTTTTATAGATTTTGGAAGTTTTTGACTTGATGTGTGCAATCTGGTTGACCTCAGTTGTTTTGTAAGTGCTTGATGTCTTTGCCGAGGCTTGTCCGTTAATGAGATAGATTGTTGCTACTAACATCGTAAGAATCATACAGATGCGTATAATATTTTTCCTCATTTTTGGCTATTCCCTTCTTTCTGTTTTGTCTTATAGAATCATTGTATAGGAATTTAACTTCCAGGTGAACAGGTATTTCATACTAGTTCAGTGAATTATACGTGACTATTTTCGCCAATAATTCTTGTTTTTATTATGATAAATTGTTTTAATTTGTAATAATTTTTTCGATATTTTTATAAAAATGAGCGAAATTGGATTTCATAATATATTTTCGGTATTATTTTGATATTTTTAATTTTATTTCATAGAATTTTGTTGTTTTATGAGTTTTTTCGTTTGTTTTGATGCCTTGCAGGACATTAGAACCCTCTATATAATTCAGCTAAAAGTAAGGATGGAGGGGTTTTTTTGATTGGCAAGGCTTATTCTAAAACGCATTATTTAGATGGATTAGATAGTTTAATAAGAAGACTTTCTACATCAAATCCTAAGCGAGAGGAATTAATCAATGAATATAATCGTATCCAGGCCGGTGACATTGGTGAAAAAGTTGTTATGGATTTACTAGAAAAGCTTCAACTTCCCTACGACTTTTTTATATTTCACAATCTATCTTTGTCGCTGGAAACGAAAGTTCAGTTTGATGTATTGTTGTTGACTCCGCATTATATCTTGATATTAGAAGTGAAAAACATTAAAGGCTCAGTTATTTTAAGAGACAATCCAAGTCAGCTTGTCCGGACATTGCCTAATGGAGAAGTTCAAGTATTTAATAGCCCGGTTCCCCAACTGGAAGAGTATATCTACCAACTCAAAACCTTTTTGGGGAATAAAGGACTGAACATTCCCGTATATGGTGCTGTTGTTTTCCCTTTTACATCAGGTCTAATTGAACAAAGCACAAATAAAACAACTATTTTACGAAAAAATGAATTAAAATCTTTCATACGAAATATTCCTATAAGGGGACCTTTTTTAACTGGTAGGGAGATTGAATATTGGAAAGACTATTTTCTAAATAATCATATCGAATTCAATCCATATCCTTTAGTTGAAAGATATAATATTCAGCTTAGCGAAATTAAAAATGGGGTCTTGTGCAAAAAGTGTGGACATATAGGGATGAAAAAGTTTCCATATTATTGGTATTGCCCTATCTGCCATTACAAAAGTAAAAATGCGCATGAGCATACAATTATGGAGTATTTTAAGCTCATCAACCACACTATGACTAATCCCGAATGCAGAGAATTTCTTGGTATTCAAAATCCGAATCAATCCTATCGCCTGATAAAAAAGATGCCATTGCAGCGTGTCGGAAAGAATCGATACGCACAATATATGCTTCCGAAAAATGGAGATAAATAAATCTGTTTCGATTGGTGGAGCGTGGATTCAAAGGACTTTGAGTGTGGAACAGGACTTGTGGATTGGGGCTTGTGGGGCAGGACTTAAATTGTCCGGAACGTGGATTCAATTTCTTGTTGCGTGGATTGATGGTTGAGTTGCGTGGATTGAACTTCGATGTGTGTGGATTGATGGACCATTTGCGTGGATTAGATTCTATTTTGCGTGGATTGAAGCTGTTTTTTTGATAGATGGACTACATCTGATTGCTCAAGGGCTTTGGGCGCGGATCGGATACTTGTTTAGATATGATTGTCTGCCGCGGATAATGGGAGTATTTTCTCTGCTTTGAGTTAGCTTCAGAGGACTTAAATTGTCCGGAACGTGGATTCAATTTCTTGTTGCGTGGATTGATGGTTGAGTTGCGTGGATTGAACTTCGATGTGTGTGGATTGATGGACCATTTGCGTGGATTAGATTCTATTTTGCGTGGATTGAAGCTGTTTTTTTGATAGATGGACTACATCTGATTGCTCAAGGGCTTTGGGCGCGGATCGGATACTTGTTTAGATATGATTGTCTGCCGCGGATAATGGGAGTATTTTCTCTGCTTTGAGTTAGCTTCAGAGGACTTGAATTGTCCGGAACGTGGATTCAATTTCTTATTGCGTGGATTGATGGTTGAGTTGCGTGGATTGAACTTCGATGTGTGTGGATTGATGGACCATTTGCGTGGATTGGATTCTATTTTGCGTGGATTGAAGCTGGTTTTTGATAGATGGACTACATCTGATTGCTCAAGGGCTTTGGGCGCGAATCGGATACCTGTTGGATTGGGTTTCTTGCCGCGGATAATGGGGGTATTTTCAAACGCAAAAACCGCCTCATTTTAGAGACGGTTTTGGGATTTATAGTAGTGGTTTTTCTTTGTTTTCGGTTATGGTTTGTTCGATTAGATCGTGCCATTTGTTGTAGTAGATTTCGGGTGTGTATGATTCTTTGATTAGGTTGAAGGCGTTGTTGCCCATTTGTTCGGCGTCAGATGGGTTTTCTAGTAGACGTTTGATGCGGTCTGCTAGGACTTCGATATCACCGTTTGGTACGAGATAGCCGGTTTCGCCGTCTTTGATGACTTGGGCTGGGCCGTAGTTGATCTCGTAGCTGACTACTGGTGTATGGTTGGCAAATGATTCGAGCATGACGAGGCTGAATCCTTCTGCTGTCGATGTCACCACGGAGACAGCTGATTTGGCGAACACTTCATCAATCCGATTTGTATAGCCTTTTAGTTTGACGCTATGATGTACTTTTAATTTTTTGATGAGTTTTTTAAGTTCTTGTTCTTCGTCGCCTGCTCCATAGATTTCGAGTTTAGCACCTGGGATGTCTCGCGCTACTTCTAAAAAAGCTTCGATGGCATGGTCGATGCGTTTTTCTTTTGAGTAGCGAGCGACCATTGAAACAAGTAGAGGATCTCTTTCGACATCTACTACAGGTGTGTCTACACAGTTTGGAATAACGTGAATATTACCGCGATTACCGATTTCTTTGTGCAGGTCGAGTTGTTGTTGATCAGTTAGTACGACAACTGGATAGCCTTTTGGAATAATGTCCAAAATTGGTTGTACTGCTTTTCGATATGGGCTGCCAAGTGTGTGCGGTTCTTCAAAATGGTTGGAATGTAGCATGTAGATTTTGAATGCTAAATCATCATCCATATTGATGACACGTTCGGCTACGGCTGCTCCGTCCACTATAATTACTGGTTTGACGACTTCTGTTCGGCAAAGTTCTTCTAACCAGAATGTGTGGAATTCTCTTCGGTTCGCAAAGTCCACTACCTTTTTGTGCTCCGGATTGTATAAGTAAACATGTTGTTGCTTTCCTGTTTGGAAGTTGAACCACACAGATAAGTAACAGAATCCATCTGGTGTAAAGAAACGTTCTTGGTTTTTCTTATTGTTCGCTGGATGATACAGTGTTTCACGAATTTTATAACCATGTGGGTGATATTCTTCACGACGCACACGAACGCGATTTTCATCAAAGTAATCGATGAATTTTAGAATACCATCTTCGTCCCATTGTTTATATTTGATATACGTACCATTCATGAAATAACGTGCAAAATTGCCACCATCTTGTACCCAGTAGTCACCTTCGTACTTTTTGGAATTTTGTGCGTATTTTTCTTTTTGTGCGCTTGTTACTTCTTTAGAAGAATATTTTTCACGATAGTAATCGTAGACGTTAAGGATTTCAACATTTCTATTTAGTTGGCCCGTTGCACGTAATTCTGAGGCTATTTCTGGGTAGTTCATTTTGAAGTCCATTGTTAGGAGAACTGAACTGTAGTCTTGGTTTGAGAATAGTGCGGAACGGCGAAGCATTACTTTGTTGACGCCACCTTTTTCGACGTCCATGTCCCATGCTGCCATAAAAATTGTTCTTTTCATTGGAGTATTCACATCCTTTTTTGATATGTAGAAAGTAAATGAAGGACCGAAGTATATTCGATCCTCATTTTGTGAGTGTTAGTTTTATTTATGTTTTCTTCGGTCTGCTAATTTATTTCGGAATTCTTTTTGTTCTGCTGCAGGTAGTTTGTGATATTTTTTAATGAAATCTGTATAATTTTTCATCACTA
Source organism: Rummeliibacillus sp. TYF005 (assembly GCF_003844195.1). Classification (NCBI taxonomy): domain Bacteria; kingdom Bacillati; phylum Bacillota; class Bacilli; order Caryophanales; family Caryophanaceae; genus Rummeliibacillus; species Rummeliibacillus sp. TYF005. The sequence continues at coordinate 2,082 of NZ_ML122585.1, read as the reverse complement.
CATTGGTTGGTCCAAATTCTCTTAAGTGTCCGCCCTCGATCCAAGCGATTTTCGTACAGAAGCTGCGTACTTGGCTTAGGTTGTGACTGACGAAGAAAATGGTTTTGCCGCGTTTTTTGTATTCATTCATCTTGGCTAGTGACTTGTCCGCAAAGGTTTGGTCCCCTACGGAAAGCGCTTCATCGATGATAAGAATATCAGGGTCTGCAGTGACGCTGATGGCAAATCCGAGTTTGGATTTCATACCACTTGAGTATTTTTTTACGGGTTGGTAGATGAAATCACCAAGCTCTGAGAACTCGATTATTTCTGGCAAAACTTTGGCGATTTTTTCTTTACTATAACCCATTAGCAAGCATTTGAACTCGATATTTTCGATACCTGTTAGTTGGTTGCTAAGGCCGGCATTGATGGCAATAACGTTGACGTCACCTTTAACAATAACCTCACCAGAAGTTGGAGGGATAATACCACCTATGATGTTCGAAAGGGTGGATTTCCCTGACCCGTTTATGCCGACAAGACCGACAACATCTCCTTTTTCAACTGCAAATGAGATGTCCTCTATTGCATTGAAGCTACTCCCTTTTTTCCCTGGGAAGATGAGGTCACCGAGTTGCTCGCCTTTTGTTTTATACATTCGATATGTTTTTGTTACATTTTTGATAATGACTGATTCCGCCATGTAGGTTCTCCCCCATATTATATTTAGATAAAGTCAGAGAAGCGGTTTCTGAATTTAAAGTGCGCTGTTGAGCCGATTAGTAATAGAACGAAGATTAGTCCTAAGTTATATAATGTTAGTTCCCAGTGAGATACGATATACCAATCGTTATACAACAATGATGCACGATAGCCGTTTGCTAAATAATAGAAAGGATTTAACATTAGAATGTTATGAATCCAATCTGGCATATTAGATGAACGGTCCCAAAGAATTGGTGATAGGAAGAACATTGCTTGTAATAGCGATTGGATGAGCATTTGGATATCTCGTACAACTACTGTTAATGTTGATGTTACGAGTGTAATTGAAAATGCTAGTATGTAACTCAACGCTACGAAATAGATTAACTGTATATAGTAAATACTTGGGTAGTATCCTGCGATCCAGAAAATCACCATGATGGCACCTAATAATATTAGATGGCCATAATATTTTCCCATAATAATGTAGCTAGGCAACACCGATAGTGGGAAGTTCATCTTGGCGACCATGTTATATTTTTGATAAATCGATTTGGAGCCGTTTAGGATGGCTTTGTTGATAAAGAACCACATTGAAATCCCAGCTAGCATCCAATAGACATAGTCAACCTCTTTGTGATATTCGTTTTCCATGGTTCCGCGGTCCATTGCGAATCCAAAGACAAACCAGTACATGGCCATTTGAATTGCTGGATTGAGAATTTCCCATGCAAAGCCCAAATAGTTATTCTGATTGTCGATGCGTAATTGGAATTTTGCTAAGCGCAAGATCAAATAAAATGAATGGACTTGTTCCTTAATAATTTTTATAAGTGCTCTCATTTTGTTTATTTCCTCAATTTCATGTATTGAATTTGTTGTGAACTAGTAGTTTTCTGTTTTGTTATAAGTATAACTAATTTGGTAACTTTTCATAACCTTTTCTATTACTATTTAATAGAAATAATTATTCTTCAAATTAGCTGGCTTTTTTAAAGTTGGCTTTTTCTTATTTTACAGGAAGCACGCCTGTTTATCATAGAAAAACACTTCACATAGTATACCATATTCATGGAAAATATTCTGGATATGTGGATGAGAATTTTGGATAGAATAGATTACCTTAGGATGTGAAGCTATGGCTTGGCATGTGGGGGTTTCTGGTGGTTGTTTTTGGGGATTAAATATAGGTTGGTTCTGCTTTTTCTTAGTTTAAATTTCTGATTGGTTAAGGGCATTGGGCGCGGTTGGGGTGCGTTGGCTGGGCATAGTTTTTTTTGCCGCGGATGATGGGAGTATTTTGGGGTTGCTTTGGGGAGTTTGTTTGCGCGGTGAGTTTGCACGGGGACTTAAATTGTATGCATCGTGGATTCAATTTCTTTTTGCGTGGATTGG
>NZ_ML122584.1:0-22505 GCF_003844195.1 Rummeliibacillus sp. TYF005 | reverse complement strand
CGGGAGTTAATCACTCCCTCCTACTCGATTATTATTTAAAAGGACTTTTTCTCGTATATCGAACAAATTTAAAGTCAACTTGTAAGTAAAATTTTGCTCTAATAACGGTTAAAACCAAATGTCATGATTCGTTCATTGTAGTTTTGTGAGAACCTCTATATAATGTAGGTATTGATTGTAAATAAGGAGAGAATTACAATGCCATTAAGTATTTTCGGGTTTCGTGCTATGTGGAGCCCAGCATTAATAGGTGTGCTGGTGTTCTTTACGGTATTATATTTTTTAATCACGACTAAATGGAGAAATGACTTTAAATATAGTGAACCACTTAAAAAGGGAGAAGCTATATCATTTGTTTTTGCAATGATTATGCTATACGTCATTATAGGATCCCCTATTGATTTAATGTCACATATTATGTTCACAATGCATATGGTTCAAATGGCTTTTTTATTATTGTTTATTCCGATTTTCTTTATTATTGGCATTCCAAATTGGTTATGGAAGGTAGTTATTAACTTACCATATGTGAAGCCAGTATTTCATTTTATGACGAAGCCAATTTTTGCAGTTTTCTTTTTTGTGTTTATGTTTTCGGTTTATCATTTACCGGTTGTCTTAGATTACATTAAGTTAGATGAAACCGCACATGGTATTTATACATTCGTTCTATTTATGTCTGCTTTGTTCATGTATTGGCCATTGCTAAATACAGTAGAAGGCGAACCAGCTATGAAAGATATAAATAAGTTCTTTTATATTATTGCGAATGCGATACTTATTACACCTTCTTGTGCACTAATTATCTTTTCGCCTACTGCCTTTTATGCAACATATACAGATGGAGAAACGTGGATGAAAGCGATGGCCCTTTGCGTTCCAAGTAACACATTGCAAGGATTGACTCTATCAGGTCCAGAATTATTTACGAACATGACACCACTTGAAGATCAACAACTTGGTGGTGTAATAATGAAAATTATTCAAGAAATAATTTTTGCGGTTATTTTAGGACGAGTATTCATGGTGTGGTATAAAAATGATCAAAAGAATGCTGATAAAATGACTGAAGAAGCATTAAAAGAAAGACAAAGATTATCTCAAAATCAATTTCATTGATTGAACAAAATTACAGTGTTAGGAGTAAAATTATGAGTGTACCTATTTTACCTACAATAAGTACTTCCTTTATAGTTCTAAGCGCGATACTTATCGCGATTGGTTGGATACTTATTAAACAAAGAAAAAAAGAAGCACATAAAAAGACAATGATTGCTGCTGCTGTGTCAGCTTTACTTTTCTTTATCATCTATCTTTCAAGAACAGTATTTATCGGAAATACAGCTTTTGGTGGCCCTGATCATTTGAAAATATACTATACAATTTTCTTGGTATTTCATATAATGTTAGCCACTTCAGGTGCAGTGTTCGGGATTGTTACTTTAATAGCAGGCTTTACAAATAAACTAGAGCGTCATCGTAAAATAGCGCCAATTACTAGTATAATTTGGTTCTTTGTAGCGATTACCGGCGTAGCTGTTTACTTATTACTTTACGTTTTTTATAGTGGTGGACCAACAACTTCTGTTATTAAAGCAATTTTGAATAATCATTAATGAGAAAAAACTAATTCCATTAAATGGAATTAGTTTTTTCTTTTAAATGCAGTCCAACTTTTCCTAAATTGCCCAATAACAACGATTAGAATCGCAACAAATGGGCCTATGAAAAATCCAATAATGCCGAACATTTCAAATCCCACGTACATGCAAATGAGTGTAGTAAGAGGTGGAAGTCCTAGATGATTACTCGTAACTTTAGTTTCTAATATTTGCCGCAGAACAATAACAACGATAGCTAATATAAATAGAATTGTTCCTTCAAAGTTTTGTCCGCTCATCCAACTGATGATTGCCCAAGGAATTAGGACCATCATCGCTCCTAAAATAGGTAGCAAATCTACAAACCAAATAACTATAGCCATTGGTAATGCATATCGGGGTGTAATCCATAATAAAGTACATAATGTAACAGAAAAAATAATAACACTCACGATTAATTGTGCTTTAAGAAATTCCAGGGTTCCTTTTTTAAAATGTTGGAGGAACACCGTTACAGAAGGGTTCTTTTCTATATGTAACCATCGACTTAAAGATTTCGTGATTTTGGGAATTTCCAACATAGCATAATATAAAGCCAAGAAATAAATGAACATTTTAAAAATAGCTGAGGGAAACTTTTGAAATAAATTGAGTAAATAATTAGCTTGAAAATATGTCGTTGCAATTTTTTGCAGGCTGTTCAACATATCTTCAATCCATTGTTGGATAGAAATAATTATAGGACGTGGTAAATCATGTGTAATATTAGCTAACTTTGCTTGGAAATAAATCCATCTTTCATTAATTGTTTCTAAAAGATGTGGTATCCAATGTGAAAAATCACTAAACTTATGCAGTACGATTAAGTATAGTAAATAGCAGAAGAAAAGTACAACTATACTAAAGATTGAGAAAAAGACTGGTACAATAAAGCGACGTGTTTTGTTCCACTTTTTTTCATACCTAATAATTAGTGGATTAAAACAAAGTGCAGTAAGAAAGGCTATAAGTATTGGTTTTGCATAAAAAAGAGAAAATACTAAACAGATTATAAAAATAAGCCAACGCCAAGATTTTGAAAAAATACGATGTAAACTCATCCTAATCACCCATATATATTTGACAATGATAGTATGAGGAGATTTCTGAAAATCATGCTAATTGAAATATTTTTTCAGCATTCGCCCAAATAGTGGATGCATAATTAGAGAAGAAATAAAAAAGCTATACAAAGTTTCTGTAAACTTTGTATAGCTAAAAAGATAAGTGCATGAATCCTATTTATTGAATTGATCTAGTTCTTTTGAGATGGAGTCTAAAATGTTTTGGCAATTTTTCACGAGTTGAGCAGGATAGATTTCATCTTCTCCATATTCAACGCCATGTGGGTAATAATGTTTACCAAGAACAGGTTTTAAAAGTGTAATATTAGCATCATTTGATCCATTATCGCCATCTTTTGTATAACCAAATACTCTTAAGTAGTAAGTACCTTCAGCTACGTCGAATCTTCTATCCCATGTAATACGTTCGTAATCCCATCCAGTAGCACGAATTAAGCCATTATTGCCCATTAGTTCATCAAGTAAAGTAATGTGCGCAACTTTGTTTTCAAGTCCAGTATTTTCAAAATACATTCTAATTTTCCTCCTTCGACACTTTCGTACAAATACGTTCCATTTTATAATAGAGCAAAATGGGACCGGTTGCAATGACAACATTGTGAATCCGTTTATGTAATTGGTATAATAACATTATTAAAAAATAGGAGAGAGATTGATGTGAAAGTCTTATTGAGGGTTTTAATTATATTAGCGGGAATATTGATTGCTTTCTTCTATATAAATCAACCAGTTAAAGAAAATGCACCACTGAAAGCACCTAATTCTAATGGGAAAGTAATTCCTCAGAAAGTTGCTCCTGATTTAAATAATTCGGTAGTAGAAAGACCAAATAAAGGATTATCTACTTTAGTCGGTCTTTCAACCAAAAAACTGAAAAAAACATTGGGAACTCCTGATCGAAAAAGTCCATCTGCTTATGACTTTGATTGGTGGGTATATCAAAAATCGCCAAGTAATTATTTACTTATTGGGGTTGAAAATAATAAGGTAAAACAAGTATATATTACAGGTTCTGAAGCGGATGCATCTCCTTTTAAAATAGGTCAGGGGATTGATGAATTATATCGAAATACCATTACAGATACGGAAGTTAGTGTAAAAATCAAACAAAATATTTATACCTTTATATTGAACGAAGCGGATTTACAGTCACGTATTTTAATCATGTATGATGGTTTATATGCACAATTGTATTTTGATGCGATTGATAAAACGTTAGAAGCTGTTCGGTATATTGATGGTGAAACTCTTGTTAAACAACACCCATATGATATGACTTATGTGGGAGATTTGATCACCCCATCCGTTCCTTCTTCGTATAAGCAAGTAGAAATTGATCAAGAAAACCGTAAACAATTATTTGAGTTAACCAATGTTTATCGAGTTCAAAAAGGTCTACCAGAGTTGACTTCTGCGGAAGATTTAAATGAGCTGGCTATGGCGCATAGTGAGAAACTTGCAGTCAATAATCTTTCAAAAGAAGAACAGGCAAGTGATGCGTTTAAAGATCGACTAAAAATTGCGGAGATTCAATTTGATTCTGCTGGAGAAAATGTAACAGAGGATTATTTAGATGCGCCAGAAGCTATAAATGGACTCTTAAATTCCGAGAAACATCGAGACACCCTATTGAATAAGCATTTCAATCAAATCGGTACAGGTGCCTTTGGTAAACATTTTACACAAGTTTTTATCAAACGTAGTGAATCAGATAGTCATTAATCAGCATCTGGAAATACAAATGTACCGGATTCTAGATTAAAAATATTCCGTATATGCAGCTTGAGTTGGTGTTGTTGAGCCATTTCAGCTGCTTTTTTTTGTATTAAAGGATGGACATTATTCAATAATGATAAAAACTTGGAATAAGGTATTGCTCTAATAAGTTCAACATCATCTTCATAATTAGGATCTCCAGTCATTACACCTGGAACGTCCTTATAATACTCTATTGTTGCATTAGGCAAAGTGGCCCCTAAAACAGCGGCGGTTAAATCACTACCACCTCTACCAAGAGTGGCAATGTATCCTTCTTCTGTAATACCTTGAAATCCAGGAATAACCAAACAATCATGATGTTCTAGGGCGGATAAGAGTGTTTCCTTGTGAATATCAATAATTTCAGCATCTCCGAAATTATTGGTAGTTATTATTCCTAGTGGAGCTCCATAAAGCAATAGATTATCTATTCCATCTTGCTTTAGTTCTGATGAAAGTACTGCAGCAGAAATTAGCTCTCCGCATGCAGCAACTAAATCCTTTGCCTTTGGAGAAGTACTTAATGCATCTGTTATATCCAATAAAGTATCAGTTGCGTAAGCATCGCCATCTCTACCCATTGCAGAGACAACAACAACTGTTTTTCCATGTTCTCTTAGAGCTCTTTTAATATGGAGAAGGCAATGCTTACGAGAAGCTTTAGATTGCATAGCAATTCCGCCAAATTTTTGAATAATCATTTTGTGACTCCTATCTCCTCGTGACATATTCTGTATATTCTTCATACGATATAAGTGGTGGAGGGGTTATAGTAATGTATTCATTCTCAACTAAAAGGTGCAGGAGGAACATCGTTGATATTGGCAGAATTATTAAAAGAATGGCCGTGTGAATTAGAATGTGGTTCAATACGTTCTGAAATTAAAGGAATAACAGATAGAGCTAGTGATGTTAAACCGGGAGATCTATTTGTTGCACGCAAAGGGAAAAAATATGATGGATGGGATTTTAAAGATTTAGCTATACAAAATGGTGCTGCAGCTATCGTACATAATAGATACGAAGCAAAAGTCAACCTACAAATTCCAGTTGTCTGGGTGCCAAATTGTTCAACTTTTTTATCATATGCGAGTAAAAAGATATATGGAGCTTTTGATGAAAAGTTGACAATTGTAGCTGTGACAGGTACTAACGGTAAAACAACAGTAACACATTTAATCGGGCAATTACTTCAATCATTGAATGTGAAAGTAGCTGTAATAGGAACAGTTGGCCTGTTTATAAATGGGAAGAAGCAAAATATTATGCTAGAACCTTTAACAACACCTTTAGCTACAGAATTGTATAGGATTTTTGCTTATTGTGTTAGTCAAGGGGTAACACATGTCGTGATGGAAGCTTCATCACTTGCATTATCTGAACATCGTCTTGATGATTGTAATATTAATATTGGCGTATATTTAAATGTTAGTAGGGATCATTACGAAGAACATGGTGGAGAAAAATATTATTTGGCGGCGAAAAAGAGGTTATGCTTATTCTCTGAACAAATTATTGTAAATATTGATGATCCTTTCTGTAAACAATTACTTTTGGAATATCCTAATGTAAAAAGCTTTGGAAAAAATAATTTAGCTGATTGCAGTATTATTCACGGACAGAATTGTGAAAAGGGTACAAAGTTGTTAATCCAAAATAATGATATACCAACTGATATTATTACTCCTTTTCAAGGTGAATATTTGCAATATAATATACTAGCAGCTATTGCAGCAATTACGGAATTAGGATTTTCTTTACAAGAAATAGCACAACATACTAGTAAATTGACTCTGCCAACAGGAAGAATGCAGGAAATACCTAATCCATTAGGTATTCGAATTTTTATAGATTATGCTCATACGCCAAGTGCATTAGAAGCATTATTAAAAGCATTAAGACCACAAACGTTAAATCGATTAGTGGTAGTTTTTGGGTGTGGGGGAGACCGAGACCAAGGAAAAAGATTTGATATGGGGGTAGTAGCGGATCAGTATGCTGATATGATTTGGCTTACTGATGATAACCCAAGAAGTGAATCAGCCAGTGCAATTATAAATGCTATTGCAAAAGGGATTCATACTAAGCCCTTTAGGATAGAGCATAATCGTAAAAATGCTATTCAGCAAGCTATTTACGATTGTAATCAAGGAGATGTAGTAGTTATAGCTGGTAAAGGACATGAAGAGGGGCAAATAATTGCAGGCGAAATACTTCCTTTTTCGGATGAAAAAGTAGTTGAAGAAATTATATCAAATATGAATAGTGAAAATAACTAATTCTTTCAATCCTCTAATCATACAAAAAAGCCATAAATCTGTTATGATATGAGTAGATTGGGGGAAATACCGATGATGATGACTTCTGAATGGGTTATGATTCTGGAAGAAGTGCAAGACCTTAATACAATGATCCGTTCCTCCGAACAATTTGCGAATCTTCAAAAGGCGCATTTAGCGGTATATTCTGATGAAGAACTTGTTCGTAAAATTAATGATTTTCAACGGATGAAGGATCAGTATGAAGATGTCCAACGTTTTGGAAAGTATCACCCAGACTATCAAACAATTATGAAATCAGTTCGCGCAAAAAAACGTGAATTAGATGTTAATGATAAAATTTCTGCTCTTAGACTAGCAGAAAATGATTACCAAGATTTGTTGGATGAAATCGGACTTTTAATCGGCAAAACTGTTTCTGACTCGATTAAAGTGCCAGTAAGTAATCCATTTTTCCAATCTGAATCCTCTTGTAGTAGTGGTGGATGTGGTTCAGGTGGTAGCTGTTCATGCTCAGCATAAGTTAAAAGAATAAGCTAAAAGAGGTTTCTACATTAGTTAGTAGAAACCTCTTTTTAATAGACTTTAATCTATTAAATTGATTATACATTAACCACTTTAACAGCTAAATCTGGTCGGTCTGTAACAATCCCTCTTGCACCAAGATTGATTAACTTTTTCATAGACAATAAATCATTTATGGTCCAAAAATGGACTGGAATATTTAAGTCACTTAAAAATTGGATAAAACTTTGATTGTTTAAAGCAAATACACCATACTTTTCTGGTATTTGGAAAACATCTACTTTTGGGTGATACAAATGACCAAATTGACTCGTAAATGAGGTATAAGCTTTTCTTATTTCAGCTTGTCCCGCACCTAGTGCTACCTTATTTTGAGCATATAGATTAAAACGATCAATTTGTTCATCGTAAAAGCTTGTTACAACAACACGATTCGTAGCATCTAGTTCTTCGATTAAACGCCATAGTTTAGAAGGCATTAGACCACCTTCATATGTATCGGGCGCATCTTTCATATCAATATTAACAAACATATCTGGGAACTCAGTTAGTAAATCACGTAATGTGACAATAGATTCAAATTCATCACGATATGAGAGATACCCATCTAAATCGACAAAATTATATCCAAAGTTAAACTTCTGTAATTCTTCTAAAGTTAAGTCAGCCACGCGTCCAGTTCCATCACAAGTACGATCAACATAATCATCATGAAAAACAACAATTTCTTCATCTTTTGTTAGACGAATATCAATTTCAAATCCGTCTACACCTAATTCAGCAGCTTTTCGAAATGCAGCCATAGTATGTTCTGGTGCTAATTGTGAACCACCACGATGAGCTAAAATTACAGGATGTTCATAGCTTAGCGCAATTTTACTTTCTCGTTTTTGTGGTTTGGAAAGGGCTTTTGATCCTGCCCAAGCTGCAGCACTCGCAGCAGCAATTGCGATTGCCACTTTCGTTTTCTTTCCCATATTAGTCCTCCTCTGAATGCAGACTTATGCTCTTATTATAACGGATAACAATGTATCCTGTCAGCTAAACTTGGTTGCGCCTAATTTCACTGCTGTGTTATTCTTTAAAATAAGAAAAGAGGGAATCCATATGAAAGATCGACAAGGCTTAATCGTATATGTACATCATTTAAAACAGGCAAAATCATTACGCCGTTATGGCCATGTACATTATATTTCAAGAAGACTTAAATACGTCGTTTTATATTGCAATCAAGAAGATGTTGAAAGTACAATAGCTAAATTGACTCGTCTCCCTTACGTTCGAGAAGTCTTACCGTCTTATCGTCCATTTGTTAAGACCGCGTTTGAAAATGCTAAACCAGATAAAGCAAAAGAATATGATTATAAAACAGGTCTCTAAAGGATTAACACTCCCCGTCGATATAAAAAAAGATAGTATTTTATATCTAGTGTTAATGTGAAATCACTATATAAATGAGTAATTAGTGCAGTGATGGGATATAGTGATAAAGGCGTAATATTCCAATTAAGTATTGATAATATAGCTCTTTTTCAACATAAACTGAGGAATGTTTGACATCTAATGTGATGAGTAATTGATCAAGTTCTTTTACTGTCTCCTCAAATAGTTCTAATCGTTTAGAAGGCTTTTCTGTTGAATAAGGAATCCCTTCTCGACAAATATAGATTGGCGAAAATTTACTTTCTCCAACTGGGTTTAATGCAACGGCTATTGATGCTACTTTTTTATCACCAATAGTAGATGTAAAAACAAATGTATGATGAATACGATGCTTATTTGTTTTCATAAGCTCGCATAATTCATATACATCACCATAACCCTCTCCTAGTTCTATAAATTGTTGAATCATTTATCATACACGTCCTTTCTTTACACATAGTATCACGATTTGGGGGATTAGCACATGAAATTTGCAGCCAGTTTATTTTCGATCCTGTTATTTATAAATGGTATTATGTTGACTTTTCAATACCACGTCTATTCGGATCAATTATCAGAACAAGATAAGGCATTTCATTACGATCAAGACATAGATGTTGTATATCGAAAAGGAAAACTAATTGTTAATCATCATCTTAATTCTTTACCAGAAGACAGTATGAGATTTATATGGCCTACCAAAAGTATTAAAAAGTCTTGCTCTAAAAATGACAAAAATAACTGTAATCGGTTAAATAAAACCATTACTGGTTTGCAAAAAGGGAAAAAGGAAGAACAGACATTATCTTATATTATTCCTATCTCAAAAACAGGGATTAAATCTGGACAAATTCTGCGAGATATTTTCTTAAAGATAGAAAATGGGACACCAGTTCATACAACAATACATATTACAGATCAAACACATTCAAATGGACAATGGATCACGGGGTTACCAGAAGTGGCTAGCAAAAAATTGTCTTTAGTTCAATATGCAATGTTTAGTGGAAATGGTCCTGTAACTTCTTTATATTGGCGAAAAAGTAAAATGAAAAAAGTATTTACGAACGATCAAATGACACTTTATGGGAAAAATGATATTCCAAGTGATTTAACTAAATCATTGAATGGTTTAGAATTAGAAAAATTTGAACATGTAGACATTATTGAAACTGAGAAAAAGAGACACTCTGCAGGAAGAATTTTATTTACTTCTGAAATCAATGAAAAAACATTAGAACAAAAAGTGATTATATCTCAGATTAATCAAAAATATAAATTTAATACAAGTCCATCATGGGCTCCAGCAATTGTTGCATCTTTCTTAACAAACCGTACTTTGGGCTCTACTAAAGCACAAAAAATGACAAATGTGTTAAAGGATTATATGAATCAAAACCAAACGACAGAATGGAAAAAAGGATTAGAAGAGATGGAAGGTAAAGAAGTAACGACAACAAGATTGGATAACCTTTTATCTAAAACTCTACATTTAAAAACTTCATTCTTTAATATGAATGCAACGAATGGTAATAATATAGCACCATTGTTATTTGAAGATAAACGTCCGGTTTATATAAATGAATTGCAACAAAATAACGTGCAAGTTATATTTAAAGATGGACGTATTTTATATTCTATTAAGCCAATCCTAAAAAAATTAGGATATGCTTCAAAAGTTGGCACACATGGCTTCTATATTACAAGTAATAGTCGTTCCTTTAGATTCCCTATGGATGAGCCATTTTATGTTTACAACAATCATCGATATGATATTATCTCTCAACCAATTGAAAAGTATGGAAATGAATATTATATAGAAGAAGCATGGCTAGTACGATTATTCCTAGTAAACGTTGAAAAGTCAGATAAACGTATAGATATAAAAACAAGTGACCACGAATAATAGAATACGCAAATATTAGAAACATAAAGGTTTGATAAACAATGAGAGTAATTGCTGGTGAACGAAAAGGTATGCCATTAAAAGCTGTAAGTGGTATGACGACACGACCTACTACAGATAAAGTGAAGGAATCCTTATTTAATATACTTGGCCCTTTTTTCGAGGGTGGAGTAGCACTGGATTTATTTGCTGGAAGTGGTGGTCTAGGGATCGAAGCTTTAAGTAGAGGTATGGAAAAGGCTATTTTCATCGAAAAAGATGGTCGGGCATTCCATAACTTAAAAGAAAATATTTCAAAATGTCGTTATGAAGAATGTACGGAAGTTTACCGTAACGATGCAACACGTGCTTTAAAATTATTGATTAAAAGAGAAGTACAAGCAGATTTAATATTCTTAGATCCACCTTATAAAAAACATCAATATTATGAAATGGTTGAAGACATTGTTTCAAACGGAGTAATTTCAAAAGAAGGTACCATTGTTTGTGAACATGATACTGAAACTGACTTGCCAGATGCTTTTATAAATTTCCACAAGTTTCGTGAAGAAAAATATGGTGGTACCATTATTTCATTCTATCGTTTAGACGAGGAAGAAGGAGATTGTGTTGAATAAAATCGCTGTAGTACCAGGTAGTTTTGATCCAATAACGAATGGACATTTGGATATTATTAAACGAGCTGCTGATATTTTTGATACTGTATATGTTGCTGTGATGAATAATTCAAGTAAAAAGCCACTGTTTGATGTCAATGAACGAATTGATCTGATTGAAAAGGTTACGGATACTTTGCCAAATGTTAAAGTTGAATCTTCTTCAGGATTATTGATTAATTATGCAAAATCCAAAAATGCAAATGCTGTTGTACGTGGTTTAAGAGCAGTATCGGATTTTGAATATGAAATGCAAATAACCTCTATGAATCGATTTTTAGATGAACATATTGAAACTTTCTTTATCATGACTAAAAACAAGTATTCTTTTTTAAGTTCTAGTATTGTAAAAGAAGTTTCACAATATGGCGGAGATATACATGGTTTAGTACCTGAAATAGTGGAAAAAGCCTTAAAAGAAAAATTCAAACAAAAATAATCTCAATATATAAAAAGGTTACCTTGTAAATTTTACTTGGTAACCTTTTTATGTATTAGAATGATAGAAAAATAAGCCAATATAAGAAAGGAATCAAAAGTGTTTGAAAAATCCTTGTATATACATATGGAACCATCGAAATATTAGCCTCTTTTGCTAGGACCGCTACTTGTAGATGAATACTTAATCCTTGCATCGTTAAGATAGTGATGACAATCAATTCTAGCCATTGTGAATGTGCAAATAAATCTTGAGCATTGTCAAGTCCTGACGTCATTTCAAGAACAGTATATAAAGTTAACATGATCCAATCGGGTAATTGATGTACAAATCGTAATAATGTCTCAGTTAATACATAACTAATTGTAGTAAAGAAAATAACTGTAGCAGCTACTAAAAGTACTGTTGGTAAGCTATTTTTAATACTTTCAATAAGTGGTGATGCTGATTCAGTAGAAGTTTTTTTAGTAGAGATAGATCTTACATTTATTTTTCTAAATTTGAGTATGAATACGATGAGCATGACTATATTAACAGCATGGATAATAGCAAGCATATACCATCCACTAATAGGACTTTTTAATATTTCCACACCCACAAAACCAACAACAAATAGTGGACTTGGTGCATGGCATATAGCTAGTAGTAAAGGTGCTTCTTTTTTGGTGATTTGTTGTTGTTTTAACAAGAAACTAATGGTAGCAGCTCCAGTTGGAAACCCTCCAAGTGCACTAAGAAAATAAATTTGTAAGTAAAATTTCCATTTTGAATGCTGAGGAATACTAGATATATTCGTTAATCGTAAAAGCCACTGGGTTAATATGAGATAAGGAAGTAAATATGGAAATAAATGATCGATAAAAAGTTCCATCCCTGTATCGGCACCTTGATGGGCTAGTCCAGGTTGTAATAGTAATAGTAGTATAAAGAGCCAGCACAGGAATATATTGCTGTAATGTAATACGATGTACATCATCCATTCTAATTATTTTTTCGCTTTAGAACCGAAGTAATCTCCAAAGGGAGTATTATTTGTATGTAAAAGCTAGGTGGGAGTTTTACTTTAAGAAAAAGCAAACTAGTGATAAACTTAGTGAACAGTTGTAATAGAACAGTATTTTATATGTTGTTGGCAGTTGTTATTTGGAGGTGAAATAATGAAGTTAAAAAAGTTTTTTACGCTAATTGTTGTTGTAGCAATCGTCATAATTGGCTTTGTTTACCCATTGCATTATTATATTATGCAACCCGGCGATGCATATGATTTAGATAATTATGTAAAAGTAGAAAATGCTGATGAACCTGGTAAGGGAAAACTTAGTATGATGACGGTAGCAATGTCAGTTGCTACACCATTTACCTATGTGTTAGCGAATCTCAGTGATGAAAAGGAAATTTTAAAAGACAGTCAAGTTCGTAGTCCACATGAAAGTGATAAGGATTATAATAATCGGCAACTTAAACTAATGACTGATTCACAATTTAATGCTAAACTTGTTGCCTTTAAAAAGGCAGGTTTGGAATATAAGATTAACTATAATGGTGTTTATGTATACTATGTTGTAGAAAAAGGTGCAGCTGATAATATTTTAGAAACCGGTGACGAAGTTATTGGTATTGATGATATTAAAATTCATAAGCATAAAGAACTTGTAGATTATTTAGCTAGTAAGAAAAAAGGGGATCACGTGAAAGTAAAAATAAAACGTGATCACCAAACATTAGAGAAAAAAATAACATTAAAAAAAATACCAGGTGCTGACGGGAAGGTTGGATTAGGTATCACTTTTGCTGACAGTACATCTATTACTACAAATCCTGAAGTTAAGATTAATGCAGAAGATATAGGCGGCCCTTCCGCAGGATTAATGTTCACTTTAGAAATTATTGATCAATTGACGAAAGGCGATCTAACAAAAGGATACAATGTCGCTGGTACAGGTGAAATGTTTGAAACAGGTGATGTTGGCCGGATTGGTGGAATAGATAAAAAAGTAATTGCTGCAGATGATGCCGGGGTGGAAATTTTCTTTGCACCAGATGATACGTTGTCAAAAGAAATAAAGAAAAAAAATCCTGGGATACAATCAAATTACCAAGAAGCAGTAAAAAAAGCCAAAAAAATAGGTACGAAGATGAAAATCGTACCTGTAAAAAATGTAGATGATGCATTGGAATATTTAGAAAAACTTCCAGAAAAGAAATGATCAATATCGAATGGGTGGGATTTTATAATCCATACCCATTTTATTTTTTCCAAGAGCTAGCATATATAAATCTGTTGCATGAATATCTTGAAGTAGCATCGAATCACTTGAACTCGCTACACGACTAATAACAGGTAGAGTAAATAATTTTTTTCGTTCGGATAAATAATGTTGCCCGTTTTTGCTCATACCAAGTAAGCGAATATAGCTAGGTTTATTCGATGAGTGTAGCTGTTGCCATGTGAAATTTGTAAAAATATGTGTCAGCATTCTTTGAATTCTTGTCCATGTATATCGCTTCGATTTAACTTTATGCATAAAGCTATTGAAATCATTACACTCTTTTGCTGCTTGAATGATTGAAAATTCAATTCCTTCAGTGACTTCAGCATATAATGCAATCTGTTCTGGTGATAGTCGTAGGATAGAGAATCTCAAATATGGCCAAAAAAGTTCCCAACTAGCAAAATGTTTAAAATCCTCGTGCCATTCAGTTAATGTTTGGAGCGAAGATTTTGGTAAAAAAGAAGTGACGCTTTGTAGGGAATGCTTTTCTTGAATTTCTTGGCGTATACCTGTTGCACTGGCAATTGTTTTACCATTGTCTATTTTCTCATGGTAACCTGCTTGAATTCTTTGAATCGTAATTGGTTTAATGTTCGTATTGTATTTTTTTATATTTTCTACGTAATGGTAACCAAGGATATTATTAGGTTTTGTTAAATCGGCATATGTAAGCTCGGTGTCAGAGAGTAGCTGCTGATAGGCTGTATTTAGTGCTTGAGGGTAGCTTAAACCAGTTTTAACGAAACGCTTAATGTTTTCCTGCAATTTATCATTATGGGCCTCTAGAAGCTCGTACGTATTCAAAAACGGTGTGATATCTCCTTGCTCGCTTCCAAAAGATAAAAAGTCACATTGCAGTGCTTCTAATAATAGAACACCACCTTTAGCAAAATCGCTTGCTTGTGCAGTGGCGTAGATATAAGGCAGTTCAATTACTAAATCTGCACCATTTTCTAGTGCCATTTTTGTTCTTGTCCACTTATCCACGAATGCAGGTTCACCACGTTGTAAGAAATGACCACTCATAACTGCAATAATTACATCTGCATCTGTAAGTTCTCGTGATTGTTTGATATGATAGAGATGTCCGTTATGAAATGGATTGTATTCGACAATAATACCTGTTGCAATCAAATCTTCACCCCGTTTATACTTAGTAATATGATTATACGAGGACTTTTGTCTAGTGACAAGAAAATATCTTGACATCTATAAATTAGCATTATATAATCAACTTTGTTGTCTTGAGGTGATAAATGTATGAAATGGGCAATCCCACAATTATCTAAATATCGCCAAAACGGGATGCCAATTGACGAAATTGTTCAATTGGACGGACTTATGCGTCGTAATACGGACATTCGCCGTAGTACACCCGTTCATGTAAAAGGATTCTGCACATTTGGTGCGAGTCAATTGAACTGTCATTTTCATTTGACTGGCACACTTATACTTCCTTGTTCACGAACTTGGGAAGATGTCGAATTTACTTATGATATTGAATCAGATGAAGTATTCAGCTGGTCCGATACTCTAGATCCTGATGAATATGATAATGTTCATCTTGTTGAAGGCGAAGTTATCGATGTTGACCCTGTTTTAGAAGAGCTAATATTATTAGAAATTCCAATACAAGTGTTCAAAGAAGGTGCTGAAAAGCCAGCTCCAAAAAATAACGCCGATTGGTCTTATTTAACAGAAGATGAGCTTTTAAGTCAAAAAGAAAAAGACGCAAAAAAAACGGATCCAAGACTGGCTGCTTTAGCTAAGTATTTTGATCAAACAGACGAATAACCGATCTGTAAGGAGGTGCCATCAATGGCTGTACCATTTAGAAGAACTTCTAAAACTGCGAAACGTCAACGTCGCACACACTTTAAACTAGCTGTACCAGGTATGGTTGCTTGCCCTAACTGTGGTGAACTTAAATTGGCTCACCATGTATGTAAAGCATGTGGACAATACAAAGGTAAAGAAGTTGTGAGCAAATAATTCAGTATTTGTTCTAAAAAAGACTACTAGAGAGACCATGGCTCTCAAGTAGTCTTTTTTTATATATTAGCTTATTTAATTTTTTAAAGTGCTAGAAATCTTTACTTTATATTAAAGCATCCATTTATGATAAAATAATTGATAATTCTTAAAACTAAGCAAAGGGGATTTGGAAATGGCATATTATTTTTCAGAACAAGATGGAATCTTAACATTTACGATTAACCGCCCAGAAAAACGTAATGCAATTAATGATGAAGTGATGGAAGGGTTTAAAGAGGTTATTACTTATGTACATAATCATGAATCTGTCCGATTTCTAGTAATTACTGGTGAAGGAGATAAAGCTTTTTGTTCAGGGGGAGATTTAGCAGAATTTCATAACCTTCATACTGAAGAACAAGCTTTTGGTATGTTAAGTAAAATGGCAAAAATCTTATATGAAATTGCAACATTACCAGTACCGACAATCGCACTAGTAAATGGGACAGCAGTTGGTGGGGGTTGTGAGATTGCAACTGCGTGTGATTTTCGATTAGTGAAAAAAGAAGCAAAATGTGGCTTTATACAAGGAACTCTAGGCATCACTTCTGGTTGGGGTGGTGGGACGTATCTATTCGAAAGAGGATTACGTCATGATAGAGCACTTAAAATGTTAGTAGATGCAAAGGTATACCCAGCTAACTTACTTTACGAGATTGGCTTTGCAATGCGTGTATTTGAAAATGATAAAGAACAAGCATTAGCTGAATTTATAGCAGATATGAGAAAAGTCCATCCAAATGTTCACAAGGCATATAAAGAAATGGAATTACGTAAATGGAGAGAGCGACATCTATTTGATCGTGTGATGGATGAAGTAAAAACATGCGCAAAGTTATGGGAAAGTGAAGAGCATCATAATGCAGTAAAACAGTTTCTATCAAAGACAAAATAACTTCTAAACTTAAAAAACTCGCATATAGTAGTAAAAAATGCGAGGTGATATGTATGGAAATAAAAAAACGTAAAGACCAATGGCTTCAACAAGATGATGATCGTCTAGCACAAATTGTGTTACAGGCGGTTAGTGAAGGACGCTCGCAATTAGCTGGTTTTCAAGAGGCAGCGGAGGCATTAGGTAGGACGAAGCAAGCTTGTGGATTTAGATGGAATAAAACATTACGCAAAATACATGAGAAAGAATTAGAAAATGCGAAATCTCAACCAAAGCAAATGATGAGAACGCATTTAAAGCAAGCGCTAACAAGTTTTGATCAATTATCTGAAGCTTACTATGAGTTGAAGGATGAATATGATCAACTTCAACATAATTATTCTGAACTAATCCAGTGGCTTGAAACAGGTACTCAATTTTTAAAAAAGGAAACATCTGAATAGATGTTTCCTTTTGTTTTTTCAAGCGATTACTTGCTTGACTAAAAGATCTCAACTTCTTTTCTTATAGATTTCTAAAAAGATATTAATTGCTTGTTGTTAACCTTGGATTTTTTCAAATTGTTCTAGTTTTAGATAATATAGTTTTTTTATGATAATGAGAATGTTCTCACGATTTTTAAATAGAATAATAGTAAGTAATATTATTTCTATCAAATTCGAAACGGGGGAAAAATGATGAGTATAAAATCAACGATGGCAGGAGTCGTATTTCACATTGATGTTAAATTAGGTGAAAAAATAGAAGAAGGTCAAGCAGTTGTTATTTTAGAGTCGATGAAAATGGAAATACCTATTGAATCGACTGTAAATGGGGTTGTTAAAGAAATTCTTGTGCAAGAAGGTGATTTTGTCAATGAAGGCGATGCATTAGTAGTTGTTTCTTAATTAGGAAATGAAGGGGATGCGAAATGACAAAAGAAACATTAAAAAATTCACGATTAGAAAAGACGTTAGAATCGATTTTTGCAGGTGGTGCCCAAAAGTATCATGAAAAACTAGCTGCATCCAATAAACTATTTGTCCGTGACAGGCTAGAGCTATTATTTGATAATGGAAAATACGAAGAAGATGGTCGTTTTGCAAATTGTGAGAAAGAAGGGTTACCTGCTGATGGCGTAGTGACGGCTGTTGGGAAAATAGGTGGACAAACTGTATGTGTTATGGCAAATGATTCAACTGTTAAAGCTGGTTCATGGGGAACTCATACAGTTGAAAAAATCATTCGTATTCAAGAAACAGCTGAAAAAAGTTTAGTTCCTTTACTGTATTTAGTAGATTCAGCAGGTGCAAGAATCACAGATCAATTAGCTATGTTTCCTGGACGGAGAGGTGCTGGAAGGATTTTTCACAATCAGGTTCGTCTATCCGGTGTAATCCCACAAATCTGTTTGTTATTTGGACCATCTGCTGCTGGAGGTGCATATATTCCTGCGTTTTGTGATGTTGTTATTATGGTAGAAGGTAATGCATCCATGTATTTAGGCTCACCAAGGATGGCAGAGAAAGTAATAGGTGAAAAAGTTACTTTGGAAGAAATGGGTGGAGCGATGATGCATTGCTCTGTAAGTGGTTGTGGAGACATACTTGTCAAAACAGAGGAAGAAGCAATTCGTGAAGCGAGAAGATATTTAACGTATTTTCCACAGAATTGCAGTGAGAAACCTACTAATGGTATTCCTGTACAGCCGATAGATGGAAGAAAGTTAGGGGAGATTATTCCGCAAAATCAAAATGCGCCTTTTGATATGTATGAAGCAATTGGGCAGCTAATTGATCAAGGAAGTTTTTTTGAAATTAAAAAATTATTCGCTCAAGAAATAATTACAGGTTTGGCAAGAATAGATGGAAAAGTAGTAGGCATTATTGCCAATCAGCCAAAGATAAAAGGTGGTGTACTTTTTATAGATTCAGCTGATAAAGCGGCGAAATTCATGACCCTTTGTGATGCTTTCAATATCCCTCTATTATTTTTAGCGGACGTACCAGGTTTTATGATTGGGACGAAAGTAGAGAAAAGTGGAATTATACGACATGGTGCAAAAATGATAGCCGCAATGAGTAGTGCAACAGTTCCAAAGATATCTGTCATTATACGAAAAGCGTATGGGGCTGGTTTATATGCAATGTGTGGGCCTGCATTTGAACCTGATGTTTGCATTGCCCTCCCTACTGCTCAAATCGCAGTTATGGGCCCAGAAGCTGCAGTAAATGCAGTATATGCAAATAAAATAGAATCAATTGAAGATGTGACTGAAAAACGTCAATTTATCCAACAAAAACAACATGAATATCAACAAGAAATTGATATCTTTAAATTGGCTTCGGAGCTAATAATTGATGATATTATTTCACCTGAAAATGTTCGACAATCTATTAGTAACAGGCTTGAAAACTTAATATCAAAGCAAGTTATTTCACCATATCGAAAACATCCAGTTTATCCTGTATAATACTATTAACTTCTAAGATCCGCCTATATTGGGCGGATCTTTTATGGAGAGAAACGTTACCATGTCAACTGTGAAGGAAGCTGACACGAGGACAAAAAGAAGGTGTAAGCATGCATTTTGTAATTGTTGGAGGAGGGGCTGTTGGCTTAGTAATGGCCAATTGTCTAGTCAAGCAAGGGCATAAAGTAGAACTGCTTGTCCATTCAAAACTACAAGAGGAAAAGATTCGAAATAATGGTGTGAGTTTTATAAATAATGAAGGTCTACAAAGTAATGTTACCTTTAAAGTAAGTACAAATCCTGATGATTTGGATGTTAAGGCGATTTGGATTATTGCAGTAAAGTACCATCATTTACATGAACTACAATCATTATTCGACAAGTTACCAGTAAATGCGGAGTTATTATTTATCCAAAATGGGATACGTCATATAGAAATTGCCAAATCACTAAAACAACATACTATCTATTTAGGAACGGTTGAGTTTGGAGCAGAAAAAGTTAATCAAAATACAGTCATTCATAGAGGAATTGGGGATTTAAAAATCGCTCAATTGAGGGGGAGAAAAAACGAATTTAAAAAGTTTGATAGTTTGGATGCAAATTTCTTTCCTGTTGTACTTTTGGATGATTACAGAAAAATGTTACTTCGAAAAGCATTATTAAATTGCTTTGTGAACACGCTTACCACTATACTAAAAGTAAAAAATGGAGAGCTTATTACCAATCCATATAGTGCAAAATTATTGCATCAATTATATCAAGAAGTAATTGAAGCCTTTCCAGAACAAAAATCTCAGCTATCTTACGGAGATGTGAAAGATGTATGTGAAAGTACTGCAACGAATACCTCTTCGATGCTTGCAGATTATTTGAATGGAAGAATAATGGAGATTGAAACCATTATAGGTGGCATCATTGAGTTAGCACAACAAAGAGGATATAACTTGCCTATGTTGTCAACTTGTTATTCTATATTGCTAGCAATGCAAGAAGGTGGTGGAAATAATTGATGGTTTTGCTATCAATTATTATGGACGTTTTAATATTATGTCCTTTTGTATTTTTGGGGATTAGTTATATAATTCTAAAAAAGTTTTCGAATAAGCGGAAAAATATATTTAGTAAAGCTGCTGATCTTACGACGTTTATTTTACTTTTTTCAATACAAGCTTCAGTAAAATTTATTTGGTCGTATGATATAGGTTTTATTGTTTTGATTATCGCTAGTATTATTGCTATCGTTTTCACTACGATAGAATGGAGGACAAGAAAAGAAATAGAACTAATGCCTCTATTCCGCAAAATATGGCGTTTTCTGTTTTTAGTTCTTACGTTTACATACATAGCAATATGGTTTGTAGGTTTGGTCTTAAAAATAATTGAATTAGCAACACGATGAGCGTATTTTTTAAATAAACTAATGGTAGATGTTATACTTCAATATAGTCAACTATCATAGAGGAGTTTACAAATATTATGAAATTGGAACAAATTGAGATTCCTGTAACGAATCATTTATTAGACGATTATCGACATGGAAAATCATCTATATTATCATTTTTTCATTATCCAAATGAAGAAAAGTCATTCTCAAAAAGATTAGAAGATTTACAAAAACATCCTATACGTCGTGAACAATTAGTGATGGTAATCAGAAAGTTTATGGAGCCATTAGAAATATCCGAAAAAGCAGAAAAACATCTTCAAGAATTAGAAGAGAATGCTGTCGTCGTAATAGGCGGACAACAATCCGGTTTATTGACAGGCCCATTATACTCTGTTCATAAAGCAATTTCTGTTATTTTGTTAGCACAACAACAGCGTGGGAAATTAGGGATTCCTGTTGTACCTGTTTTTTGGATTGCAGGTGAGGATCACGATATCGATGAGATCAATCATACATTTACTGCTGTTAATGGACGATTAGAAAAACATATTTACGGCGAACGTTCAAAGAGGAAAACAATGGCATCTACAACGATGCTTGATGTTGAAACAACGCGAAAATTTATCCATGAAACGTTTATGCAATATGGTGAAACAGAATACACAGGAGACCTGTTAGCTAAAATAGACGCTATATTATTAAAAAGTTCAACATATACGGATTTCTTTGTTCGATTGATGAACTGGTTATTTAAAGAAGAAGGATTATTATTTATCGATGCAGCATATTCAAGTTTACGTGAATATGAGTCACCTTATTTTGAAAAGATCATTCAAAATGCAGAAGAAATAGCAGATGTAGTAACTATTCGTGAAGCAGATTTAACAGAACTAGGATACGGAACACCTATTGGTGCGACAAAAGAAGCTGCAAATCTTTTCTATGTCAAAGATGGTGAACGTTTCTTATTAGAACGCCATGGTGGTAAATTTATCAATCATATGGCGAATGTCCAATTTACGACGAGTGAGATGTTAGAATTAGCTAAGGAGAATCCTACTTGTTTAAGTAATAACGTTGTTACCCGTCCATTAATGCAAGATATGGTATTTCCTGTACTAGCATTTGTAGGAGGCCCAGGCGAACTAGCTTATTGGTCAACTTTAAAGGATGCCTTCGAAACATTAGGCATGAAAGTGCCGGTTTTTGTCCCACGTATGAACATGACGATTGTAGATCGACAAGTTCAAAGCTTACTTGAAGAAGTCCAGATTACAGTGCCAGATGCTATTACTGGTAAAACAGGAACTCGTAGAATGTCATTTGAGGATAAGGTCTATGATGAGAAATCAAAACAAATGATAGTAAAAACAAAACAATTGTTGAGAACACAATATGACGTAATACAAGAGCATTTACGTAATACGAATATAAATCTAGAAAAATTAGTTGATAAAAATCTATCAATTCACGAATCACAATTAGATTTCTTAATGAGAAAAATTGAAAATGAAGTATTGCTACAAAATGATGTACAATTAAGGAAATACCGCACGATTGAAGATCGCTTATTACCGGGTGGTGGATTACAAGAAAGAACATTTAATCCATTCCAATTTATGAATGAGTATGGAGAAGAATTAGTTAAGGATATGCTGTCATTACAATTTAAGCTAAATGGTCAACATAATGTGATTTACTTATAGGAGTTTTTTGACTAGATGAATTGTAATATTAAGTGCAACACTTGT
>NZ_ML122583.1:0-22866 GCF_003844195.1 Rummeliibacillus sp. TYF005 | reverse complement strand
GTCCCCACCCCAACTATTTACAAAGAGCCAGAAATTCACTCATCTATTTACAAAATGTGGGTTTTGATAGACAATAGATAAAAAACAACTTGAGGTGCATGTAACTTTGAATATTAGACAAGTAACAATAGAAGATTTAGACCGTTTAATAGAAATTGAAAATTTAAGCTTTACGCAAGAAGAAGCTGCGACAGAGGTTGCTTTTGTCAATCGAATCCGTATGATTCCAGATAGCTTTTTTGTAGCTGAAGACAATGGAGAAATCGTTGGCTTTGTTAATGGTCCTGTGATGGAAAGAGATTATATTACAGATGACTTATTTAGCGAAACAAAAGAAAATCCAAAAACGGGTGGAGTTCAAAGTATATTAGGTTTAGCTGTACATCCAATGCATCGAAAAAAAGGAATTGCAACAGCATTATTAACTCATCTTGAAACAGATGCAAAGAGTAAGAATCGCAAAGCTGTTACATTAACATGCTTAGAAAGGTTAATCCCATTTTACGAAAAACACGGGTACGTAAATAACGGAATCTCTCAATCAGAGCATGGTGGGGAAGTTTGGTATAACATGACTAAGATTTTGTAATTTATCATCTAATAGATATGGAGTGAGGAGAATGCAAAATAATATTCGTTTAGTAGCGCCAAGTGTAGATTTAGAAAAGGAATAGTAACAGTAACGTTGGAGTTTTTTTGTTGGATACTTAGATTACTAATAAACTAAAAAATTAGAATGTTCATTCATTGAGGAGGGCAATATAATCATGAAACATATCTTTGCATTTGAAAGTATTGAAGAATATAAAAAATACCAAGATACAATACAACGATTTGCAATTAAATTAAAGGAATATCAACAAATACTTGAAAGTGAATATGCTTTGAAGGACTTACCGAAGGGAATTTTATGGACGAATGAAGAATTAGCAACTACAGTGTTCTCTGAGGTACCTATTCCTGCCTTTACAAATGAAAATTTAATCTACATGTCACCAGATATAGAAACGTGGAGAAACATACTTGTAAAGCAATTAGACAATAAAGAGCTTCCAGATGTACGAGAATTTTACGAAAATTTTTCCGAGAATCAAGTATTTATCATATTAGCACACGAACTAACACATCATTCAGATTTGTTTTTGGATGAGTTTGAAGATGAACGAGAAGATAGTATTTGGTTCGAAGAGGGAATGTGTTTTTTCTTACCTCGTAAAATACTGTTAAATGAGAAAGAATTTAATGATATAACGAACGCAGAAACGAAATTAGTAGAAGCATTTAATGATCAATATGGAAAACAATCAATAGATAACTTTGGAAGTAGTACATATAAAGGTAATTTATCAAGTATTATGTTTGATTATTGGCGCAGTTATCTTGCTGTGAAGCATTTAGTAGAAGTGTATGCTAATCATGATCTGAAGGCTTTATTTAAGGAATATCATAATTGGGATAAAGAAGGTCGAAAAGTACCTTTGACTAAGTATTTTGGATTGAGTTCCTTCTTCGGAGGTTCTATTTGATTAAAGCTATATTATTTGATTTTGATGGCACGCTATTAAATCGTGATTTGTCCCTTATGTCATTTATCAACGATCAATATGAACGATTCAGCAATTGCATTCATCACATTCCTAAGCAACTATATATAGATCGATTCATCGAATTAGATAATCGTGGGTATACATGGAAAGATCAAGTTTATATGCAATTAGTAGATGAATTTAATATTCAAAACGTTTCTGCTGACGATTTATTAAATGATTATATAAAGAATTTTCATCATCATTGCATTGCTTTTCCTAATCTATTTAAGATGTTACATCAGTTGAAGTCTCAAAAATATAAATTAGGCATTATTACAAATGGCAAAGGTCAATTTCAGATGGATAACATCGTTGCATTAGGTTTGAATAAAGTTATGGATACGATTTTAATCTCCGAGTGGGAAAATATTAAAAAATCTAATCCAGAAATTTTTCATAGGGCATTACAAAAGCTAGAAGTGAATGCTTTTGAAAGCGTATATGTTGGGGACCATCTTGAAAATGATATAAAAGCAGCTAAAAATGTTGGAATGATAGCCATTTGGAAGAAGAATACTCAGTGGAACAATGTAGAAGCAGAATATGTGGTGGACGATTTATTAGATTTACCAAATATTATAAATAAATTTATTATGTAAACTAAAGTTTCCCATTAAAAACCGAGATTGGGTAGGGTAACATATAAAGCTCTTTTGAATAAACCATCTTAAAAGAAAATAACCAGGTTAATAGCATAACCTGGTTATTTATAAGAGATTCTATTTCATCATATTGATCAATTTCTCTTTTTCCTTTAAATATTCAGCTTCTGTAATATCGGATCTTTGTAGTAAGCCTGCTAGACGTTGAATTTCTTGTAGCATTTCTTCAGTCGTATATTGTTTCTTTTCAGATGAGTTTTGTGAAGATTGTTGATTGGAAGACATTTTATAACCTCATTTCATGGTCGATATAGATTTTTACTTTTCTATTATATTACATTTCTTTATGTAAAAATACAAAAAATCAAAGGAGATTTTAGATGACTACTTCTCTTATTTTTGATATGGATGGTACACTTTTTCAGACGAATAAAATATTAGAACCTGCTCTTGAAGCTACATTTGAAAAGTTACGTATGAAAAAATTATGGCACGACAAAACCCCGATAGATCAATATCGTGAAATTATGGGGGTCCCATTACCCGTTGTGTGGGAAACTTTATGTCCTCAACATACTTTGGAAGTACATAACAATACGAATCAGTGGTTTCTAGATGAACTTATTCAACAAATAACGAAAGGGAATGGGGCTCTGTACGAAGGCGTGGAAGAAACATTAGCCCAATTATCAAAGACATACCCTTTATACATAGCAAGTAATGGGCAAATACCATATTTACAAGCAATTGTGGAACAGTTTCGATTAAATCGTTTTATACATGGATTTTATAGTATTGATGTAATTCCATCAGGAAATAAATCAGAACTTGTGCATTTAGTGAAAAGTGAGAATGGGATTGCAGAAGGTTTTGTGATTGGTGACCGTTCTTCGGACATAAAAGCAGCTCTAGACAATAATTTAACATCCATTGGTGTTCGATTTGATTTTGCACAAGAAACGGAATTAAATAAAGCAAACTATGTCATTGATAATTTTAAAGAAATTTTAACGATTGTATAAGTTTACATGGTAAGAAAATATGATGAATTCCATAAGAAAACCGTTCTAGCACTTTCTAGAACGGTTTTTATCATGCAAATCATGCTGTTATTTCTGGACTTGTTGAAGGACTAACTTCCGGTTCATCAACAACCTTATTGTGTGCTCCAGTAGGATCAAATTCTTTCTCACTTTTCGAAATAACAACAGTTGCAACACCGTTACCAATTAGATTAGTAACCGCACGTGCCTCAGACATAAAGCGGTCCACACCGATTAATAATGCGATACCTTCTACCGGAATCATTGGGAAAGCGGCTAATGTCGCAGCTAAAGTGATGAAACCAGAACCTGTAACCCCTGCAGCACCTTTTGAAGTTAACATTAATATTCCAAGTAAAGTGAGTTGTTGCCAAATAGACATTGGCACATCATATGCTTGTGCGATAAACATCGCGGCCATTGAAAGATAGATAGACGTACCATCAAGGTTGAAAGAATAGCCAGTTGGAACCACAAGACCAACCACTTGTTTAGAACATCCGTAATTCTCTAATTTTCTCATCATAGATGGAAGTGCCGACTCTGAAGACGAAGTTCCGACAACAAGGAAAATCTCATCTTTAATGTAGGCGATAAATTTTAAAATGTTAAAGCCATAGAATTTTGCAATTGCTCCAAGGATGAAAACAATAAATAAGAACATAGTAATATAAACAGCAGCCATTAATAGACCAAGTGATTTTAAGGATTCAAGTCCAAAATTACCAATTGTGTATGACATGGCACCAAATGCACCGATAGGCGAAAGTCTCATCACCATATTAATAATTTTAAAGAAAATCTCCGAAACTTGTTCAAATAGTTTAATAACAGGTTTTGCGCTTTCACCAAGAGAAGCAGCCGCTACACCAAAAAGGATCGCACAAAATAGGACGGGTAATAATTGACCAGCTGCTAAAGAACCGAAGAAATTATCAGGCACGATATTCATGATAAATGCTACAAGTCCTTGCTCCGTTTCAGCTGCTGCTGTTGTATACGCAGACACATCGCCGCTGTTTGCAGCTGAAGTATCCAAACCATGACCTGGGTTTACAAAATGAACGACAACCAATCCAATAGCTAAAGCAATTGTCGATACCACTTCAAAATAGATTAATGCTTTACCACCAATTTTACCAACCTTTTTTAAATTCCCCATACTTCCTATACCAATCACAACCGTTAAGAATATAATTGGTGCGATCAACATTTTGATTAATTTAATAAAGATATCCGCTAACACTTTTAGTTGAACGCCTAATTCGGGGAAGATCGCCCCTACAATAATACCGATAATAATTGCTGTAATTACTTGAAAGGTTAAACTTCTAAAGTTGAATTTCATTATTTCGCCTTCTTTCTCTATTTATCTATTATCTTCTCGCTTATTCACATCATACTGAAAAAGAAAACGTTTTCAATATTATGGTTTTAAAAGTCTTTTTGGTTATTTTGGTCTTATCTGATGGACATAGCTTAAAGGCTAGGTAATAGAAGGAATAAGAATGATTTCTATCATACTAATCGATTTCTTGATTTTTTGTAACAGATGAATTTTGTCTTTTTTGTATTAATACAGTTTTATAGATTTTTGCATAGAATTATAAGCCTCGCTAGTCTATATAAAATAAAAACATAGGCACTAAGGGAAATTAATACAAAATATACTTACAAAAAGCAATACTAACCATAAAATATTATTGACATATTTAATTGAGAAATATTATCATTAATGAGTTAGACTAGAACGTTGGCTGCGTTTTTTATTGAATTATCGTAATCTGCATATTAGCAATTATGCTTATTATGTGTAATTGAAAAATGCGAATTATGCAAAGAACAATCTGGAAGACGCTACATAAAAATAACAAGCCTATATGTCTATCGTTGATTACTATAGGCGTGAAAGGATCTGTATGCTGAAACAATTTTTCTCATATTACAAACCACATAAGCGCTTATTTTATATCGATTTTTTTAGCGCGATTTTTGTTGCTATCTTAGAGTTGGCATTCCCTGTAGCGGTACAATGGTTTATCGATAGTCTATTACCGACAGGAGAATGGGGAGAAATTACAAAAATTAGTTTCCTCTTATTCTTAGTATATTTACTAAGTACCGTATTAAATTATATCGTCAATTATTTAGGACATAAGCTTGGCATTTATATTGAAACGGATATGCGTCAAGAGCTATTTAATCATATGCAAAAGCAATCGTTTCGCTTCTTTGATAATATGAAAACAGGTAATATTATGAGCCGTATTACGAATGATTTATTTGATATTGGGGAATTTGCTCACCATGGCCCAGAGGATTTCTTCATTGCGATTATGACGTTTGTTGGCGCTTTTCTATTAATGTTTAATATTAATAGTCAATTAGCACTTATTGTTTTAATAATGGTGCCAATCCTAATTTTCGTTATTTCTATAAGTAATAAGTTGATGAACAAAGGTTGGGCCACGATGTACAGTAAAATTGCGGATGTTAATGGTCGTGTGGAAGACAGTATTTCAGGGATTCGTGTTGTTAAATCGTTTACGAATGAGACGCATGAAATGGAACTCTTTGAAAAGCAAAATAGTATTTTCAAAGATGCGAAATTATTTGCCTATCGTGTGATGGCATCTACACACGCAAGTATTTACTTTTTAACACGTCTATTAACGCTAATCGTTTTAATTGTTGGGGCATGGTACAGCTTCAAAGGTACGTTAACTTATGGTGAACTCGTTAGTTTCGTGTTATTTACAAATGTATTGATAAAACCGATTGATAAAATTAGTGCTTTATTAGAAATGTATCCAAAAGGTATGGCAGGCTTTAAACGTTTTCAAGATATGCTGAATGAAGAGCCTGATGTGATAGATCAACCGGATGCTATAGCTGTTAAACAATTAGCAGGGGATATTACATTCCATGAAGTCGATTTTAGCTATGATGGCAAGTATCCTATTTTACAAAATATCAATTTATCGATTCAGGCAGGCCAAACAGTTGCGCTCGTTGGTCCATCAGGGGCTGGTAAAACAACGATTTGTTCGCTTATTCCACGCTTTTATGACGTCACAGGTGGAGGTATTACCATTGATGGTCTTGATATTAAGAAGATGACTCAAAGGTCATTACGTGAAAATATCGGCATTGTACAACAAGATGTTTTCTTATTTACAGGTACTGTTCGAGAAAACATTGCATATGGAAAGTTAGATGCCTCAATCGAAGAAATCGAAGAAGCGGCACGTAAGGCTAATATACTTGAATTGATAGAAGGGTTGCCACAAGGTTTTGAAACGGAAATTGGAGAGCGTGGAGTGAAATTATCAGGAGGTCAAAAACAACGTTTAGCGATTGCGCGTATGTTCCTAAAAAATCCACCAATCCTAATCCTTGATGAGGCAACTTCTGCACTCGATACTGAAACAGAAAAAATCATTCAACGCTCACTTGAAGAGCTTTCTGAAAATCGCACAACGATTATAATTGCACACCGACTAGCAACAGTTAGAAATGCAGATCAAGTATTTGTTGTGACGAAAAATGGTATCGCAGAAAGTGGTAAGTATGATCAATTGGTAGAGCGGGACGGAATTCTAGCAAACTTACATCGAAATCAAATGATCTAATCAATATCGTTATTTTATAAAAGTAGAAATAATTTACTTTTAATAGATACCATTTTAGCACGAGTTCAGTAATGTACTGAGCTCGTGCTTTTTTCTACCTTGAACTGAAGAATAAAATAAAGCGGTTGGTTGACGACCATAAAATAAATACAATTTGATATGGCGCAGTAAATTATTTCAGCGAATTGTTCCAACTTTAGAAGTCATAATAGGGAATTGAAGAAAACAACTTGATTAATCTATAGTCTTTTTCTTTAGGAATTGTATAATTTGTCCTTTATGATGATGATCATGATCTATAAATTCCTTAACAATATATATAAGTGAATACGGTGTTCCAGTATGTGGACAGTGAGTTACACCATTTGAAGTTATTGATTTATTTAATAATTCGTTTGGCAGTTCGTTAAGTTCCTTTACAAGTCTTTTCCTTGTATTCTTTGCTTCTTCAAGTAGTTTTGACTTTGATATGCCAGATTTAGCGTAATTAGATGCTGTTTTATTATGGGTATTAAAATCTGGAAATTCCATTCCCTTTCCGCTCTGAACTGCAGGGATAACTTCAGATATAAGGTGATTATCCCAATTTATAATGTGGGCTATTATTTCACTTACAGACCATTTACCTTTGGCTATAGGTTTAGACCATAAAGTTTCTTCCATATCTTCTAATGTATTTAGCCAAGAAGAATAATTACTAAATTCATTAATTATCGTTGTTTCAACACACATTTACGTTCCCCATTTCTATTTCAACTGACAATATTATAGCATAAAACCACAATTTTACAAAACGTATGTTCTTATGCGAATTTACAACAAAAGTTGTACAGTTTAGAAAAATTTCAAAATAAAATAAGTAGTGACTTTATAAAAATGTCCACCTCTTCTGTATGTTTTGTTATGATAATTTATAGAAATAATAGTAAGGAGCAGTAATATGACATTTAAAATATTATTAATAGAAGATGATGAGTCAATTTCAAGGTTGATTCAAAATCATTTTTTACAATGGGATATGCAAGTGGAGGTGCCAGATGATTTTAAATATGTGATGAATACTTTTAGTACTATTCAGCCACAACTAGTTATTATAGACATACAATTACCTGCTTTCGATGGATTTCACTGGTGTCGTGAAATACGCGCAATATCAAAGGTTCCTATCCTGTTTTTGTCATCAAGAGATCAACCGATGGATATGGTCATGGCTATGCAAATGGGAGCCGATGATTATATACAAAAACCTTTTAATATGGATGTTTTATTGGCAAAGGTACAAGCTATTTTACGCCGTACATATGATTATAAAGAGGAAAAAGTAGAGAATGTCCTTTGGAATGGTGCAACAATCGATTATGCAACGAGTACAATCATGACAAACAATAAAACGATAGAGCTGACCAAAAACGAGCAGTTCATCTTACGAATCCTTTTAGAACATAAGGATCAGATTGTTTCTAGGGATGAGCTTATGCGAAAACTTTGGGATGACGAACGGTTTGTTAATGATAATACATTAACAGTAAATGTTAACCGCTTGAGAAGTAAATTAGAGGAGCTTTCTTTGAAAGATGTTATTGTCACGAAGAAAGGTCTTGGGTATATGGCTGTTACAAAGGATGTGCAATAGTTGATTTGGTTATTTTTAAGAGAGAGACTTTCCTGGATTCTATTTTTTGCTATTTGCATGTTATGGATGAACCTACTTTTATATTTGGATGTTGGGTTTATGAAGGTTTCTACAACTTATTTAAATGCTACATTGCTCTTTTTCTTTTTAATGTTCGTTGTTTGGCGATATTTTAAAGAGATGAAGTTTGTCAAAGACATAGCTGATATGCCAAATAAGTTCCATCGTGTCGAAGAGTTGATCATGTCTAAACTAAATGAATCAGCCTTAGAATTAG
Source organism: Rummeliibacillus sp. TYF005 (assembly GCF_003844195.1). Classification (NCBI taxonomy): domain Bacteria; kingdom Bacillati; phylum Bacillota; class Bacilli; order Caryophanales; family Caryophanaceae; genus Rummeliibacillus; species Rummeliibacillus sp. TYF005. Next base: position 14,090 of record NZ_ML122583.1, on the reverse strand, counting down.
AACGTTATAAGAATGAGTTAACGATACAATTTTCGGAAGAACGTGATCAACATTTAGCGTGGGTTCATGAAGTGAAGACCCCTTTAACTGCGATGAAGTTAATAATAGAGGATTTACCAATTGATACGAGAAAACCGTTAGAACTTGAATGGCTTAGAATCCATCTTTTACTTGACCAATCTTTACACACGTTAAGACTTGCGAGTATTGAACAAGATACGATATTAGACAAAGTAGCTTTAGAAAAAGTGGTGGCAAAAGAAATTAAAGAGCTAATGTCATGGTGTCTTGCCAAAAACTTAGCAATCGATATAGAGGGTATTCAAGTTAGTATATTATCAGATCAAAAATGGCTTTCTTTTATCTTTCGTCAAATTCTATCGAATGCCGTGAAGTATAGTCATAAAGGAGATACCATTTCGATTTATGGTACAAAGGATGATGAAGGCCACCAACAATTACATATACAAGATACTGGTGACGGTATTGATCCCGCAGATGTACCACGTATATTCCAAAAGGCATTTACAGGCTCTACAGGACGTAAACAAAGTGCATCAACAGGTATGGGGCTGTATTTAGCGGAAAATTCAGCTAAAAAGTTAGGGATTACCATTGCAGTACAATCCAAAGTGAACGAGGGTAGCACTTTTACATTAACATTTCCAAAATCCAATGAATTCGTCAAAACGATCTCAAAGTGACAAAAATGTCATGTTCACATTCAAAATGTCACGTTAATCGAACGATTCCGCTGCCATTTCTTTATACAATATAAATAACAAAAGCAGGAGGGAATCAAATGAGCATATTAAAAGCTAGTAAGATTAAAAAAACATATGGTAAAAAGTTGTTTGCTCAAGAAGTATTAAAAGGAATCGATTTAGAAGTTGAAGCAGGGGAATTTGTCGGGATTATGGGGCCCTCGGGATCTGGTAAGACTACCTTATTGAATGTGCTTTGCTCGATTGATCGTCCAACTGAAGGCATCGTCGAAATAAATGGACAATCACTTCAAAAGATGAAATCTAAGCAATTATCAGCTTTTCGACGAACTGAAATGGGTTTTATATTCCAAGATTATAATTTACTTGATACTTTGACTGTAAAGGAAAATATTCTATTACCTTTATCAGTAGGGAAAACAAGTAAGCAAGAAGCGGAATCTCGTTGTCAACAACTAGCAACACAATTAGGAATTCAAGAATTATTAAAAAAATACCCAAATGAAATATCAGGTGGGCAAAAGCAACGTACAGCTGCAGCTCGTGCACTAATTATTCATCCGAGCATTGTTTTTGCAGATGAACCAACAGGTGCACTTGATTCTAAATCAGCTTCATCATTGCTTGAAAACTTAAGTACTTTAAATAAAGCCAATCATGTGACGATTATGATGGTAACACATGATCCAGTTGCTGCAAGTTATTGTAGTCGTGTTCTTTTCCTAAAAGATGGTCAAATTTTCACTCAAGTTTATAAAGGGGATAAAACGCGTACACAATTTTTCCAAGAAATTATGAATACACAAGGCGTTCTAGGCGGTGACGGTTATGAAGCTTAGTACGCTTGTATTAAGAAGAATGCGAAAGAATATAAAACACTACTATTTATACTTTTTCGCACTAATTTTTAGTGCCGCTTTATACTTTTCATTTGTCACTTTACAGCATAATGCGGCTGTTGTGAAGTTGTCCTATTCAAGCTTAAAAGCTGAAATGGGCTTTAAAGTAGGTTCCGTTTTGTTATTGGTCATTGTATTTTTCTTCGTTTTCTATGCAAACCAGCTCTTCTTGAAAAGACGTAGTAAAGAAATTGGTTTGTATCAAATGATTGGTATTCCAAAGCCAACAATCTCATATATGTTAACGATTGAAAACTTGATCCTTTGGGTTGGTGCATCAGCCATTGGTATGTTGATAGGATTTTTCTTTTCTCGATTTTTTGCCTTATTATTCTTAAAAGCGATTAATACAAAAAGGGAAATCGAACTCGAATTTTCAACGGAAGCTTTGTTCCAAACAATGCTTGTGTTTGGTCTATTATTTATCGTCGTATTACTTCAAATGATGTGGATGGTTCATCGCACTACATTATTAGATTTATTTAAAGCGACAAGTAAAGCTGACCAAAAGATGAAGAAGATGAATTTTTTCCAAATCATTTTAGGAATTATCGGGATTGGACTAATCAGTTACGGTTACTATTTATCAACTGTTCTTTTCGCAATCGATAAAACCATTTCTGCTAATGATTTGTATAGGAAGATGGGACTTATATTAGGAAGCGTGATTATCGGTACATTCTTAGTATTCCGCTACTCCATCGCATTTATCATGAATATGATACGTATGTCAAAAAGAGGGCATTTATCATTAAACGATGTACTTGCAATAACGCCAATTATGCATCGTATGAAAAGTAATACATTATCACTATCAATTATTACTCTAATGACTGCAATGGCATTAACGATATTGTCACTATCTTATATCACATATTACTCAACGGATTCTCAAACAGAACAAAATATGCCATATGATTTGGCGATTCTTAATCATAATGGTGAAAAAACCTTTGAAGAATCATTAAAATCTAACAATATTCATTTTCAAAAATATCAATTTGAGCTATTAAACGTACAAATTGATACGAATACTTTGCTAGAAAAGCCTTTAAGTAAAGAAGCACAAATTAATATTACCTTGGACAATATCGTGATGAAAGAAAGTGATGCAAAAAAAGTATTTCCAAAGCTTCACTTAGGGCAAGATGAGGCAGTATTGACAGGATACAGTGACGTCCTCAAAAATCTTATGCCTCTAAAAATAGGAAAAAGCATGACGCTTTATCATGATAAAGCAAAGCAAAAACTTAAACTAATCGATATTGAGAAAAAAGCTAGTATATCAGCGGAAATATCTTACGGAAGTCCTGCGATTATTATCCAAGATGAATTATTTAACCAATTGAAAAAAGATCCATCAATTCAAAAAAGCACTTTATGGAAAACTTATACGGGTTATAACATTCCAAAGGAAAACCAACTAAAAGAAGCCATTACTTTATACAAAAAAGCGACAAATGATGGGACATTTAAAATTGGCAAAAAAGATGGAGTTACTTCATTACTTCAAGTTAGTCCTAAAAAAGAAATGTATCAACAATCTCTTGAAAATATGGGACTACTCATTTTTATCACTGGATTTTTAGGATCTGCCTTCTTATTAGCAACCGGAAGTATCTTATACTTTAAGCAAATGACTGAAGCAGAAGAAGAAATCGAATCTTATAGAACATTACGAAAAATCGGTTTCTCACCTGATGAAATGATGAGAGGGATTTATCGAAAACAATTATTTAGTTTCGGTTTACCTTTATTGTTAGGCTTATGTCATAGCTATTTTGCTGTTAAGTCAGGTTGGAACTTCTTTGGTACCGAATTGGTAGTTCCATTACTTACGACGATGGGTATCTACATTCTACTCTATTCAATCTTTGCGATTCTAACATCTAGTTATTATCGAAAAATTATTAAAGGAATATTATAAAAAGCCCTTTATTAACAGAGACGAATTTACCTCATATTATCTATCAATTTCTAATGGAGCATTCAGAGTTTGATATTCGTATCATTGTTGAAGGATCAGATATGATTGATGAGCAACTGATTTCGAATAACGCTCATATCGGCATTGGAATTGGAAAGAGTAAGTATCGTTCAATTCATGCAGAGAAAATCGTTTCAAGTCCCATGCAGTTAGTTTGTCCTCCTGATCGCGAAGATGATGAAACGGGGAGCTATTATGACTTGGAAAACTTATTTGCTAAGTATCCCGTATTTACAGGACATTTAAAAAAAGCGGTATTAATCGAGCCGTTATTGCAAAAACATATAAATCCTGTTCGTTTCATGTCAATTTCTCAAAGCTACATCGTAAAATAATTTGTGAGAGATGGTTTAGGAATGGCATTTTTACCTAAATCCATTGTGTATAAAGAAATGATGGAAGGGAGATTGAATGTGATCGATTTTGATTTATTTGAATTACCTACAGTCGATTTATATATGAAATATGATAAAGAAAACGATCAAATCATACCGTTGTTAGAGAAAATTAGATATTCCCACTTCTACTAATTAAGTGTTTTAGATTTTAATAGAATAACAAAAGCCTAAGTCTCTTAATGACCTAGGCTTTTCGTTATTTAATATCGAGATTTACAATATGACTTTTAACAATAGATTATGGCTTTAACAATATTTTTCCCGTGCTCTTACGGCTTTCAAGGAAATCATGTGCTTTTGCACCTTCTTCTAGGGGAAAGACAGTAGGGGATTGAAGTTGAAGTTTTCCTGAAATAATCCAATCGAATAATTGTTTGGATCGTTTTTGACGTTCTTCAAATGAAGTAAGGACATTCCACAAATCTCCACCTGTCAGTGTTTTTGAAGTATCCATCAGCATGCGAGGATCTATTGGGGCAGGGTCACCGCCAGACATACCAAAGAATACGACCGTACCGCCTATACGAGTTGCTTGAAAACTATCTTCAAGAGTGGAACCAACGGAATCGTAAACGACATCTGCGCCTTTTCCATCTGTGAATTTCATAACAGATTGTGTCCAATCCTCATCATATGTAAAAGCAATATCTGCACCGACTTCTAACGCTTTCTTACCTTTTTCCATTGTAGAAGTTAAGGCAATCACTCTAGCATTATATAATTTTGCAATTTGTACTAAATTTTGTCCAACACCGCCTGATGCTGCATGGATAACTACTGAATCATTTGCTTTCACTTTATAACTATCATTCGTCAAATAGTGAGCTGTTAGTCCTTGAAGAAGGATAGATGCTGCAACGTCGAACGAGATTTCTTCAGGTAATACTATCAACTTTTCAGAAGGTACTGCTACTTGTTCAGCATTTGCAAAAGGTACATCGGCGAATGCTACACGATCTCCGACTTGTACTTGTGATACATTTTTGCCAACTGCCTCAATAATACCTGCACCTTCATAACCAAGTATAAAAGGTGGTTCACCAGCTAAATGATAATTTCCTTTTCTCCTATATATATCAGCAAAGTTTAGCCCAATACTTTTTGTGCGAACTAAGACTTCATTTGGTCGGATTTCAGGGTTTGGAATTTCTGTATATTGCAAAACTGTTGAATCTCCAAATTCATTGAAAACAAGTGCTTTCATATTAAAAACCCCTTTCGCTATTTAGTGCATTATTGTACCACATTCATGTCTGTTTTCTTAGGATTTAGCACTGATGGACAAGAAAAAGTTAAAAACACAAAATTTTTAATAGAAATATCCAATTTATTTTCATGATTTCTTTAATTGTAGAGTGAAAATAGGATATACTATTATAGTTCTAGTTTTAGGTATAAAATAAAGTAGGAACTAAATTTTAAGCGAAAGTTTTATCGGAGGTTTATTATGAATTACAAAATCATTAACAAACAAGTATTTGAACAGGCACAACTACGTTCAATTTCGGATGTACCATTCACTGAAGAGGAAAGCAAAAACGGTATGCAATTAGCTGTTGCTAAAGCAGACGAAACTCTTGCATTGTATATTGTCGATGTAGATGGACAAAAGAAATTCGATGTACGTTGGGATGATTCATCTGAACTTTTCAACGGCTGGTATTCAGCTTGGGATAACTTCACTTGGTGCTTAAACGTAGTCGAAAAGCAAAAATAATTATTACAATTCGAATGGCCGAAAACAAATTCAATTTGTTTTCGGCTTTTTAATTTGATCTAGAAAAGCATTGGAAGAAAGGTTTTTGTTGTCTTTTGTAGAATAGTAAGAGAGTAGTTTAAAACTACGAGGACATTCTAATTACTTCTGGAGCAAAACTTAATTGCAAAATAAAGGGGTTTAGTGCAATGGCATTAACAACTAAAACAATAGAAAAGTTAAGAGTAGATATAAAACATGTTCTAAACCATAAATTGAATTGGCAAATTGAAGAAATAAATTTAATAGGTAGTGGTGTTATAAACGCCGTATTCCTCATTCATGAGAAAAATTTAGGAAGACTTGCAGTAAGAACGCCTTGGAGATTGGAAGAAAATATGATGGATAAGAACTCAAGTGGGATTATCTCATTAAAAAAAGAAGCAGTCATATCCGAGCATTGTCATATGTATCATATACCCGTACCGAAAATTCATCAGTTGTATTTTAGTAAAGAGATAAACTTTATAGTATCTGATTTTGTAGCAGGAGATGGTCAAGATATTCCTCCCTATGATATAGGGGAACTCATATCTAAAATACATAAAATTCCGTTGCATGGACTATCAATTGCAGATCAAAATGAGCAAAGGTTAAGTAAAATCGTCTCACAAAGAATAACAGAACGCGTTGATTCACTTAACAAACTAATAAATTCTAATTTTATCATTCCTAGCTTACAAGAATTAGAAGAAATTCTGAATACAGCTCAAACTAAGAACAGCTTACTACATCTTGATGTTAGACAACCAAATCTAATAGGCGAAAACGGAATGATTAAAGCAATTATTGATTGGGACAATTCATTTATAGGGAATCCAATAATGGAGTTAATGAGGATTTTTGAAACAAAAGAATTAGATGAAGAAGATTTTATAAAGGGATATAAAGATGTAGACATTATCCAAAATACAAATGCAATCATACAATGCATCTATAGACTTGATACGGCTTTAATGCTGTCCATATTATTTACCTCATCTATAAATGATTCTGAGAAAAGAAATTACTATCTAAAGCGAGTCCATAATCTAACAAAAGAAATAACCAATCATTTATAGTAAGTTGTCTTTTGTGTGATTCTTACAAACAAAGTAAAGGGGAATGGATTATTATTAGAAAGATTTTTTATAGTTTCTTGATTTTATGTTTATTAAGTGCATGTTCTCATGAGGGCGTAACTGAGATCGACATTACAGAAGATGATGAAGTTCTTTCTATACAGGATGTAAAGATTCCCAGTGCCATTTTTACCTCTCATAAACAAAATAGTGTAATTGATGAAGAGGAAATGAGATTAAGCATAAAAACCTATCTAGATAGCCATGATGAATTATTAAACGCTAGTGAACCATTTCAAGATGCTATTGATGAAGAAAAGGAATTAACTAAAGAAGAACGAGAGAAATTAGACAAAATTAACAAGCTTATAAAAGAAAATGATGAGAATTTTTCTGACTATATTTTAAATAATACATTACCTGAAGGGTATCTAGAAGAGTCTAAAAGAATCAGCAGATATATTGTTACTGTAAATGAGCCCCTTGATGAACTCAATAAGATGCTAGATGATAATGGAGACTTTCCAGAAATAAACGTTGGAGCAATAATTAAAAATTCTAAAATAGCAAATGGGAAGGAACAGAAAAAAATAGAAGACTTCCTTGATGAGAAAAAGATTGATACGAAAGCATTTGGAAGAGAATAGAATGATAAATAACAAATTTTTATTAAGCTACCCAAGTATTTAGAAAAAGATGCGATACTTACCCTTTGGATTTACTTAGTCTAAAGGGCCTTTTTGTATTAAAAACGAAAGCACTATTATAGGTAAATGCAAGAAGACTGTAGCAACTCTTTTTAGAAAGTTAAGCTACAGTCTAGCAAGTAATTAATTTTTCTATTTATTATTTAAAATTGAAAACTTCAGGATTAGCACCATAATGGAAATCCTCATTTAAAGCAGAAATTTTTTCAACATCTTCATCAGTCAATGTAAAATCAAAGATATTTAAATTTTCACGAATACGAGAAGGTGTCATTGATTTTGGAATTGTAATAACATCGTTTTGTAAATCCCATTTTAAAATAACTTGAGCAGTCGATTTGTTATATTTTTCGGCAATTTCAACGAGTGTAGGGTCATTTAGAATTTCTCCATTCATAAGTGGTGACCAAGCCTCTACTTGAATGCCATGTTTTTTACAGTATTCACGAACTTCAATTTGTGTTAAACGTGGTTGGAACTCGATTTGATTGACTGCAGGTACAATTGTAGTGTTTGCTAGTAGTTTTTCAAGATGATGTACATGGAAATTACTTACCCCAATTGTTTTTACACGTTTATTGTTATATAGTTCTTCAAGTGCTTTATATACTTCAATATAATTATCATCTTGACCTGGCCAATGGATAATATATAAATCGAGATAATCTAAACCTAATTTTTGGATGCTTTCTTCATAGGCAGCAATGGTTTCATCGTATGAAAGTCCATCATTCCAAACTTTAGATGTAACAAATAATTCTTCACGCGTTACGATTCCTTCATCAATTGCTTTTTTGATACCCCGTCCAACACTTTCTTCATTTCCGTATATATGAGCTGTATCAATATGGCGATAGCCTTCTTTAATAGCCAGCGTCACCATTTCAGCTAGTTCATCACTATCTTTTACTCTAAAAGTACCGTATCCAACAGCTGGAATATGTACACCATTATTTAGTGTTACTGTTTCGTTTGTCATAACAATCATTCCTCCTTTATAGAAACATATTTTACCATGATATGAAAAGAATATCTAAGAATTGAAATGAGATTTGAAGGATAAAAGAATAAAGTCCAATTTCCTGGACAATTTATGGGAAATTAAAATCATATTAGGCGTGTTTTTGGCACATGATAAAAGTAATTGGCTAATTGTTTTCTTTTAAAAATGAACAAGAGGTGTGATTTACTTGAAACGAGATTCAGCTTTTTCCTTTCAAAAGACGACACTTATGCATATCATGGATACAATTGGATTGGGTCTATTTGTAGCAGCATGCGCGTATTTAATATTTAACTGGTCTAGTTTGCCTGCTGAAGTACCCAAATACTTTGGGATGAGCATGGAAATCTTACAGTATGAATCGAAATGGACGTTGTTTTTATTTCCGATGATTACATTTTTGATCATGATTGCACTTCAAATCTTGGAGAAACATCCTGATTGGCACTATTTTCCGATAGATATCAAAAATTCAAATATTGAAAAAGAAGTAAAGCAAAGTGTATTAATGATTTCTTTTATTAAAAATATGAGTAGTTTATTGCTAGCTATTTTGGTATGGAAAACGATTCATATTGCACAAGGGAATAACGCAATATTAGAAGGTGTCATTTGGAGTGTAGTTGCTTCTATTATTATCATTCCTACCTTAATGACTGTTATAGTGGCCTTAAATGAGGAAAAAGATTAAAAATGACTTGATCATTCTTTTTTATAAGATAACTCAACTCTAAATAAACCGAGTCCATTATTATTTGATACTTCATCCACCAATTGCTTTATCTCCGATTTAATATTTTCATTTCCGTTCGTATTATTTAAATAAAGTAATACCGATTTATTTTCATAAGAAAAGATTGAATAGCCAGCAAGTACAGCATCATAACCATGTTGATTTAATGCAATTTTTAAGTCCTCTTCGAAGTTAGAGCTAGTTATTTTCTTCAACATTTCGTCCATATTTCCAGTGTCCTTTTGTGTAGCTACTTTTGTTTCGGCAATCGTGGGAGTTATATTTTCTTTTTCGGAGAAAAAATTAAACAAGTAAGAAAAACAGCTTACTATTAATATAATCGTACCTATTAGAATTATCTTTTTCTTGTTAATCTATATACCTCCTAAACGGTTCCATTAATAATCATATGTATGTATGAATTATGAACAAAATAACAATAAAAGCATTCCGTTTTGCACCCTATTCATTGCTCAATTTTTAAGTCATTGATAAGATAGAATAGATGGTTTATCCACCATTCTTATAGTATTGGAGAATTGAAATGAATATTTTAAAACTTTTATTATTTTACGTAATCATTCTAGGTATTGGCGGGATTTTTACTTGGCTTAATGTTCCAACAACATACTCGCTTCTGTTCTTTATCTTTTTAGCAATCGCTGTAGTGGGTTATTATGCTTATACGATGACTGCGTCTAAAAAGACAAATGCGATTTTACGTCAAGTCCGTTTCCAAAAAAGCAATCCTATATATGCACATATATTAGCGATTAAAGAAGGAACAAAAGAAGATGAAATAGAAGCACTAGATAAACTCATCAAAAAAAATAAAAACAATCATGATGGTCGCATGGATTATGAATTCCAACGCGCAGTTCGTTTAGGTGATTTCGCAGGTGCTAAAAAAATTGCCGATTCCATGAAAAATGGTCCGTTAAAGTCATATAACCAAGCTTATGCAGAAGCACTCGCTGGCAAATATGGAGTTGCACGAAATAAGCCATTTTATCAATCTTGGATGAAACACAGCATAGAAGCAGTGATTGCAAAGAAACAAAACAACAAAGAGCGTTATCAATCAGAAATGGAACAAGCTGTGGAAGAATCTAAAGGAATCCAACGATTGACCAACCAAGTAACTTTAGAAAAAACATTAAAAGAGTGGAAATAACAGCAATATTGTAAGATGAACATGTAAAAGGGATACTATTTTAGGTATCCCTTTTTTGATGGAGTTCGAACAACTCTATTTTTTGTTTAATATTGTTTGACAAAGTACTTTGAAAAATAGATTATTATATTAAAAATTAGTCAATATAGAAACTAGGCGGAAAAATGAAGAAATTTTCAGGATTATTGAAAGACTTGCGGAATTTTTTCTTAACATTCATGATCATGATTTGTTTAGTTATTAGCTTTCGTGCTATCATCTCACCTGAAATTGTCATTGGACATAGTATGGAAAACAGTTTACACGAGGAAGATTATTTATTATCTAATCGGCTCGCATATAGTTACGGAGATCCTAATTATAATGATATCGTGAGTTTTGATGCAGAAATTGTAGCAGGTCATGACTTGTTCATAAAACGAGTAATTGGTTTACCCGGAGATCATATTCAGATTAAAGACAATGTACTTTATCGTAATGGTAAAGAAATCGACGAACCATATATTAAAGAACCAATGGTGACGAAAGATCTTGATGTGAAAGTTGGGGAAAGTGAAATTTTTGTAATGGGGGATAATCGGAATAATTCAATGGATTCCAGAGACTTTGGACCAATCAATTATAAAAAAGAAGTAAAGGCGAAGGTCATGATTCGCCTAAAACCTTTTAACCAGGATTTTAACTATACAAAGTAGTCATTTTGATGAAAACATTATTACTCATTTTAAATTTGGTGTAGAAAATCCATGAATTCTGGAAATACTATAAACAGTTATAATAAAGGAGCTGTTTATATGAAAAAAATCTACATTTTTTTAACGTTAATGCTTTTGTCTTTATTGATAGTTGGGTGTAAAGGTACTGATGATAACGCAACAAATGTAAGTGAAAACGCACCAGTATCAGAAAGTGGCGCAAATAAGCCAACTGAAGCAGACCAATCTGGTGATAATAATTACTCGTCTGTAAAAGATCCGAATAATATACCATTTGCGTTTTCTGAATTTGATTTGGATGTAGATTATAAAGGAAATCAATCCTTTAAAGTGGAATATGAAAATGAAAAAGATGGAGCAGAAGCATCAGTTAAAAATGATTTGAAAAACCAAAAAATCGAAGGAAATGAAGCATATGCAGAACTTGAACCATTGTTTAAAAAACTAACTTTCACTTCGCAATCAACTGATGAAGATGTAAAAAAAGAAATTTTGTCTGTTTTTAATATTAAAGAAGAATATGTGAAAATTGATCTTGATGTTAAATTTGCTGATGGAATAGAAAAAGAATATACTTTCCACCCTTAATGACCAATGCCTTAAAAATTGATTCTAAATCAGTTTTTAAGGCATTTTTATTGAATAATGAATGATTCGATTTTGAAAAGGAAATAGTAGGCTTAGTAACTGAAAGGAGCTGTTTCCTTGATAAATAGTAAAAACTATCTGGCTTTAGTATTCATATTATTCATATTGTTAGGTTGTGAAAACAACGAAAATGCTACAAACAAAGAGCAAATGTTAGCTGCTATAGATAATCATTCCGTTAATCTATCTAATAATACAAAGTCATCCAACAACTTTGAAAGTAAAGAACTACAGTTCAAAAAATTTATCTTGAATATCAATTACGAAAATAACCAATCTACCGAAATCGTATACGAAAAGAAATCAATTGGAATAGAAGCCGAAATGATAGATACTCAAACAAGTAAGAAGATCATTGGAAAAGAGGCCTTTTCAAAAATCCAACCATTACTACTTAAACTTAAACTCCATAAAGGAACACCCGCTTCCGATGTAAAGGAAGAACTTATTTCGCTATTTAATATACGAGACGATTATCAAAAAATCGAATTAGAAATAGGATTTACAGATGGATTAGAAAATAAATATGTATTCATCCCCTAACCCACTAAAGCCTTTGTTCTTTGTTTTGAAAAAACGTAAACATGGGCTTTTTTTATTATAATGAATAAATTTCTACTAAATATTTTGAAATTTCTATAAAAAGAGATAAGTATTATTGTATTGAATAATATCGAATAGTATACTACTGATTAATGAACAGAGTACTAGATCTCTGTGTACTAGCATTACTAGACAAAGGTGATATGTAGGAATATGAACTTGTTTAGTTCAGTTTTTCTGTTGTTGAGGCGATTAACAGAAGAAGTTTACTACTTTATCACAAATTTGCAAAGATCCCTTAGAAGGTCTACCAAGAAAACTATCAAATTACTGCACTTGGAGAAAGAATGGATGCATTTTTATTAAAGGGGTTAATGGAACTTATTAAGGAGGATGACTAATGAACGAAAAAAAGTATCTACTAGAGCTTGAAATTGCACTAAAACAACTAAATTCAAAGGAACGAAAAGATATAATACGAGATTTCAAAGACTATTTTGAAAACGGCAAAAAAGAAGGGAAAAGTGTTGAAGAAATCATTTCATCATTTGGTCCTGCCGAAGAAATTGCAACTGAACTATTAAAAGCCTATTCTGAGGAAGAATTTGTTCCAACTGAAGAGCTGAAACCAATTGATACAGAGCAATTTCAGAAAGTGAAAATAATGGCAGATGGCGCAAATGTGATTCTTAAACCTTCTAATGACGATAAATTCTATTATAATATTATAGATTCGAAAGAAAAAACGAATGTCCACGTCAAGAATTTGGATGGTGTACTCCATGTGAATATTGAACGTGAGGGATTTCACCGTAAATTTTGGTTTTTCAAAATTGCTGTAAATGCATTCACTGATGCGACAGTTACATTACAAATACCTGAAAAGTTATACAATCATATAGCTGTTCATAATAATAATGGTTTTATCAAACTAGTAAAATTACAATCAAAAGATGTTAAGCTTGAAACCGATAATGGACGGATTGAATTAGATAACGTTTTAGCCAATGATGGTGAATTTAAAACTGATAATGGGCGGATATGGGGAAGTCAATGTCATTTCACATCACTTTATGCAGAAACAGATAACGGTCGGATCGAGTTTTCAAATAGCAATGTCAATACATCCAAACTCCGTACAGATAACGGACGGATTGAATTAGAAGCATTAGCTGGAGAAATTGATGCAAGAACGGACAACGGACGGATAGAAATGTACATACCTAAAATTGAACATTCACTTCATTTAGAAACAGATATGGGCCATATTCAATTATCTACCGATCAAGAAATGACAAATGGTAGTATCAGCGCAGAAACGGATATGGGGAAAGTTGAAATTTATGGTCAAAAATCTCGTAAAATCATTTATGGAAACGGTAAACCTAAAGTGAAACTAATAACAGATATGGGGAAAATTATCGTTGGATTAAAATCAGAAATTGCATAATCTCTTCTTAGTAGTAAAAAGCGTATCCAGATTTGGTATACGCTTTTTTTATAAACATGAATAAATACAACATGCAAGAATATAGAATTAAAATGAAACTTAATTTTTACTTAATCGTACTAAAATAGGGATATATTATATTTCAACCTGAATTATTCACAGCTACATCATAAGTTGTGGATTTAGTACGGAACTCGGTTATTTTCTCCTTTTTAAGTTTATAAAGTGCTTATTTGCTCTCCAAAGATACGATTTTCCAATTTTTAGAGTGAAAAAGTGCTATTTTGGGG
>NZ_ML122582.1:0-24171 GCF_003844195.1 Rummeliibacillus sp. TYF005 | reverse complement strand
CGCTCCAAAACAAATTGTATTCGCTCTCTCAGCAAATTAAGTCCTTTCTCCAGCATGATCAACGCAGCGGATGGATGGAACAAAAAAATAAGAGAGCGCAGTGGCTCTCTTATTTTGCATATAAGTTAATGGATTCTGGGTCAAAACCTATTACCCAGTGACCGTTAATGTTGGTTTGTGGAACGCCAAGTTGCCCAGTTGTTTCTATAAGTTTAGTTGCAGCATTTTGATCTTGCTGAACATTCACTTCTTTAAATGGAAGGCCTGCATTTTTTAAATAATTTTTAAGCATTGAGCAGTATGGGCAAGTATTTGTTGTGTATACTGTAATATCGTTCATTTTCATTCATCCTTTCAATATAAAATATACCCCTATAGGTATACTAAGACGATTGCATATGTAAGTCAACTATTAAGTAATCTGAGTGAAATGTAGAAATATTATTCATTGGAAAAGAAATATTAGATTTGAAAAATTTTTAAAATCGATATAAGCATGTGATGTAATCCTTGAACCGTTTAGTTTAACAATAAATAGGAAATTATGATTAGGAGGAAAAGTAAATTAAAGGAGCGGTGATTATGGCTATTTGTCCTTTATGTAACTCATTAAAAGTAGTGGAAATAAAGTGTCCTAAATGTAATGCTTTGTTAGATAATGCAGGGAAAGTAGCTGATTTTATGGACCCTTATAATCATTATAAGGATGAAGAGATTGCGAAAATGGATGACGGCTATCCAAATACAGCTAAAGATCAGATTTGCCCTCATTTAATGGTCTGTCGTAAATGTGGATATGATAAGGTGATTTTTATACAGGAAGAATAGCTCAAAAGAGGTTCATCTTTATTAATAGGGAAGTACAAAGAAACCATCCGAGGCTAGCAAAAGGATGGTTTCTCTACATTATAGTGATGGGGTTATTTAATTTCCTTTAAACCTTTTCCATCAAGTATTAGTTGAATACCATCTTCACAAAAACCGTAAGAACGCCATGAACAAGTTTTGCAGACGGATTGAATGTCTGAGGGAATAACATGGTTTTGGATATGAGATTCAATGTCTGCCCATTTTAAAGTCTGCCCGATTTTTAAGCCGATTTTCTCTAAAAATGAGGCATCCATTTGATAGATGTGATCATCTTGACAGTGATATTCACCTGAGTTTGGATAATTTTCGCATAATTGATCAGGTCCATTAACAAGCTGTACCAATGTTTCTGGATGCTTTCTCAAGGTATGATGTAAACGAGTCATATTTTCAACATATTTTTTGGAATATCCCATTCCTCGATAACCTAGAAGACAAAAAATATGATGTCCTCTTAATCTATACATAATTCTCCCCCTATTTGAATCGGCATAAAAGAGTCAACCTTATTTAATAAATGGTTAACTCAATGTTATCATAACATAAAGAATAAAAGGGGAGGAGATACTAATATCTCAGAGTGTAAAATAAAAACAGCTACAATGGTATGCCGTCACTGTAGCTGTTGCTCTATTTAAAATACTATTAAAAGCTTAATCAAACTTTTCTGCATCTCCATCAAAAGGTTTATCTGCAACTTTAATGGAACCGCTAGGGCATTCATCCCATGCATCTTCTAAATCATCGTAAAAATCTTCTGGAACCGCAGCAGTTCCTTGGTTGTCATCTAGTATTACATGAGAATGACCTTTTCGATCATGATTAAATATATCTGGTGCTATATCATTACATGCGCCACAAGCAATGCAAGTTTCTTTATTGACAATTGTATATTTCATTATTTTTTCCTCCTAAGGTTTATTTAAGCTTTGGTATTTTTTTCTTTCATAATGGTTGTACTGTGAAGAGCTTGCATATCAGCTGTTGGATCGATATATACTTTCGCGCTACTAATGGCGATAGGTGCTTCTCCAAATCCAGTTGCGATCAAGTTAACTTTGCCGTCATATGTGCAAATGTCTCCAGCAGCATAAATACCCTCTATATTTGTTTCTAATTTACTGTTTACAACAATTGAATGATTGTCGATTGCTAGTCCCCAATTTTTGATGGAACCGAGTGAAGTAGCAAATCCATAATTGACAATGACAGCGTCAACGTCCAAGGTTTCTCTTTCGGTTCCTTTTGTTTGTTGAAGTACTACTTGTTCTATTTGATGTTTTCCGATAAATTCAGTTGGGACAAATGGTGTCATGACTTCAATGGTAGATTTTTTCAAGTTTTCGACACTCTGTTCGTGAGCACGAAATGTATCTCTTCGGTGCACTAATGTGACATGTTCAGCAATTGGCTCTAGCATTAAAGCCCAATCAACAGCTGAATCACCTCCGCCGAATACGACCACCCGTTTTCCTGCGAACTTGTTTAGATCATTTATAAAATAATGAATATTACGACCTTCATAGTTTTCAATGCCATCAAGTTGTAATTTCTTTGGTTGGAATGCGCCATTACCGGCTGTGATCAGAATGGTTTTTGAGTAATGAATATCAGTATTTGTCGTTAGTTTAAATATACCGTCGGGTCGCTTTTCAACCTGTTCAACAGATTGTTCAAGACATATGGTAGGATTAAACTGTCTCATTTGCTCGTTTAAATTATTGATCAGCTCTTGAGCACGGATTTTTGGAAAACCTGCAATATCATAAATATACTTTTCAGGATATAAAGCAGATAATTGCCCACCTAACTGTGGAAGATTTTCTATGATTTTCACCGATAGTTGCCTCATACCAGCATAAAAAGCAGCAAACATTCCAACCGGTCCTCCGCCAATAATTGTAATGTCAAAGACTTGGTCATTTTGTGACATTCCACGCACTCTCCTCGCAAGTACCTAATTTATTTCAAATCTAGCTAGACTATCATCTATTGAAGTAACCTATTAAAATGGCTCCCTCGCTTGCTTCATAAGTTATTGTATAAGGGGAAAATGAAATTAACATGAAATTTTAAAATGCTAGGTATCGAGAGTCGAATCCACGCAGATCAGAGGTTAATCCACGCAAATGGGAGTCCAATCCACGCAGATCGAGGTTTAATCCACGTAAATTTGGATTCAATCCACGCATTTGGGAGTCCAATCCACGCAAATCGAGGTTTAATCCACGCAATTTCAAATTGAATCCACGTTTCATACAATTTAAGTCCCGTCAAAACGATGCAGTTGTATGGTAGCTATAACTACAATCGCATCGCTTTTTACGATAGAATAGGATTAAATTGAATGGGAAATTGAGGTGCTATTGGTGCTACCAAATGAAATACAAGAAACATTGGTTCAAAAATTAGCAGAAGTTTTAAAGCCTGATTTCATCTTACTATTTGGCTCTTTTGCACAAAACCGTGAACGAGAGGATAGCGACTTAGACCTGGCCTACTATTCTTCAGGGAAGTTAACAGATTATGAACGCTTTTTACTTTCAGGTGAACTTGCGGACTTATGTGGACGCGATGTAGATTTAGTGGATTTAAATGAAGTTGATACGATATTTGCTGCTCAGATTTTTTCAACAGGTATTTTACTAAGTTGCCAAAATGAAAGTGAATTTATTAAGCAACGTATGAAAGTATATTCGATGTATGCAACACTCAATGAACAACGGGCGGAAATTTTAGAAAATATTAAGAATCGAGGAAGTGTATTCGGTGAATGAAGTTATTCTAAATAAGGTGACAACAATTGAAAGATGTATTAAAAGAATTAAAGAGGTTTATGATCAGAACCCTGAAAATTTAGCTGATTTTACAAAACAGGATAGTATCATTCTCAATATCCAAAGAGCATGCGAAGCTAGTATTGATCTTGCGATGCACTTGGTAAGTGAGCGTAAGTTAGGCTTACCCAAAACAAGTCGTGAGGCATTTCAATTACTACAAGATGCCAATTTAATCGAAGCAAGTCTTGCAAAATCGCTTAAAAATATGGTAGGTTTTCGTAATATTGCAGTTCATGACTATCAATCCATTGAGCTTAATATTCTGCAATCAATAATTGAAAAACACCTTGCTGATTTTACGAAGTTTACAAAGACAATATTAGCATTTGAATAAGCTATCTCCATATACAAGGCATAATGTAGGTGGTTCTCATGCGTTTCGTCATACTTATGCGCGAGGATATGGCTATGTTGGAGTTTCAAAAGCGAGGAATTGCCGTTGAGGGACGTCAGATGCTTTAAAAAATGCTTAAAATCGTGAAAAAGGGTTTCGCGAGGACCATCTCGTAAAAAACGATGTTATGGCTTTATATAAGCAGGTCAATCAAGTTGTGGATCTCGTTCATTGCTATTTAGGTGGACGAATCGATTTGTGTGAAGTCTATATAAGTTTTTAAGCATAATTGTTCCCAAACGTCGCTTTGGTAACTGATGCTATATATTAAGAATGTTTCGTAATAATAAAGTCATTTAAAATTATAATATAATGTATTAAGTTGTTCCTCAAACGGGCCGGATTCTTAAACAACTAGAAGGAGTGGAAATAATGTCCAATGAAGTAGGAACAAGAAAAATAATTTTAGATTTAGCTGTTTCCTTAGACGGATTTATTGAAGGGAAAAACGGTGAAGTTGATTGGTGCATTATGGACCCTGAAATGGAGTTTACTAATTTCCTAAATCAAATTGATACAATTTTGTATGGAAGAAAAAGTTACGATTTATGGGGACAATATATTCCAACAGCTGAGGCTCCTGATGATGAAAAAGAAATGTGGGAATTGGTTCACAGCAAGGAAAAATATGTGTTTTCTAAAACGCAAAAAGGGACTGACAGTAAAGTAACATTTGTAAATAAAAATATTACCGAGGAAGTAAATAAATTAAAGAATAATCCTGGTAAAGACATATGGCTATACGGTGGGGCAAGTCTCATTACGACTTTTATTAATTTAGGACTCGTTGATGAGTTTAGATTATCTGTTCACCCTGTAGTATTAGGAGAAGGAAGACCGTTATTTGTTGATATAAAACAAAGATTGAATCTAAATTTGATGAATACAAGGACTTTTTCCTCTGGCGTTGTTCAACTAATCTACTATTCAAACGGAATTTAAATATCATTTTGGAATACTATACTATAATCTCCATTACTACTGCAAAATGGGTGCATTTATTGTAAAATTAATTTTTCTTCTTCAAATAATGGAGGATTTTGTTCAATAAGAACTAATAATGTATACAAAATAAATACAAATAACGTTCCTAGTTTGGGGACATAGTAAAAAGGCATAAACGCTGTTATATCAGTGTTTGTGCCTTTTCTATTGGGAGATTGTTTATACGTGGTTTTATGCATGTCTTGGCGTCAGGTATTACTAGAAAGCTTTGCGTCAACAAAATAATTTTTCTCAATCAGATTGATATATAAACATACTATTTTTCAGAAATAAAAATAACATCAACATAAAAGTAATTTATTTCAATTAAAGGAAATGATAAACTGTATAAAGCAACATGAAAAAATCTACTATGTAAAAATTAATTCTGGAGGTTAAATAATGCTTGCCATTGCTACAAAGGAATTTGTTGAGATGATGAAAAGTTTTAAATCTTTATTTATTATCGCACTATTTGTACTATCCTCATATTTTATGAGCTCCTTCGTTTCAAAAAACGTTGTGAGCATTGGTACGGATACAAATAATTATGTGTCTGTCACAAGAATTCTTATTTTATTATTTGGTTTTCTATTTGTTCTGATGCTATCCCATGATTTAATAAGTCGTGAAACTTCCACAAAAACAATTCGATTTCTTATAACCAAAACTTCACGTACAAGTATTATAGTTGGTAAATTTTTAGGCGTTGCAGCTTTTTGGTTATTTTCACTAGGGATTTCGATCACTATTGTATCCTTTTTTGCAAAAGACTTTCTTTGGTTTACATTCTTACAGTTATATAGCTTTCTTGTTTTTGCAATAGGGCTTTGCTTACTAATTTCTACATTGTCAAAAACAACAAGTATGTCAATGTTACTTGGTCTAGCTGTTAGCTTTATCGCACCTGTTGTTGGCATTTGGAGCATGTTCTCAGAAAAAATTTGGTTGAAACCGTTTAAACTATTACTTCCATATCAATATCAAATAAAAGAAAATGGCCTTGTGCTTATTCCACTTATAATAGTCCTCCTATTTATATCTGTTAGTATCTGGTATTTTAAACGAGGTGATTATTAATGAATAAAGTCTTAGAAGTTAAAAATATAACAAAATCATTTGGGAAAATAGATGTATTAAAAGGCGTTTCTTTCTCTATTGATCAAGGAGAAATTTTCGGCTTTCTTGGAAGAAATGGGGCAGGGAAAAGTACACTAATTAATATTTTAACAGGTGTTATTCATCAAACAAATGGAGGTTTCCAAATTCTTGGGGGCTCCCTAGATAAAGTAAAGGGTAAAATCGGTGTTTTCCCAGATGTAGACAACTTTTACGCGGATTGGAGTGCTAATCAGCATTTAAAATTCTTTGCAAAAGTACAGAAACTCAAAATTCAACAAAAAGAGATCGATGAAAAACTTGCATTAGTAGGGCTTTTAAAGGACAAAGGAAAAAAAGTGAAAAACTTTTCATTTGGTATGAAAAAAAAGCTAGGAGTTGCTCAAGCGCTCATCAACAATCCTGAATTTATTATTTTGGATGAACCCACATCTGGACTAGACGCTGAATCAGCAATTCATATGCGTGAACTTGTAAATAAATTAGCAGCTCAAGGAAAAACAATTTTCATCACATCTCATAATTTAAATGAACTTGAAATACTTAGTAATCGGATTGCCATTTTAAAGGATGGACAAATTAGTGTCATAGGAACTATGGAAGAACTACGAGTAGAAGCACAAAATAAAATCCAAGTAGAAATCACATTAAATCGTCCTCTCAAAAAAGAAGACTTAGCTACAATTGATTTACCTCCACATCAAATTAATAAGCAGAATTTACGTATTTCGGTAAAACAACAGGAGGAAATTGGAAACTGTATTCGCCAATTGGTACTTAAAGGCTATAATATTTATAGCGTTATTCAACAGGAAAAAACATTAGAAGATATATTCTTACAAAATGAGGTGGCACATTAGTGGGAAATTTCTAATAGTAGCAGTCGCGTTTATATTTGGTTACTTTTATCTAGCATGGATAATGGACGATAGAATGGGGCCGATTTTTGTAATTTTAATACTTCTTGCAGTGAATTATATTGCAAGTCGGATTATAAATGCAGTGAGAAAGAATAGATAAGGTAAAAAAATAACCTTATCCGTTGCAACATTTAATCAGAGAGCCATTAAAGTATATAGAAAAATCGGTTTCAAAGACAAAGGTACTTTTATGCAGGATACAAATGGTAGCATATTTGAGTTTTTAAAAATGGAATATGTATGTTATTAAAAGGGGTTTAGTTGTAAAGTAATTTACATATAAACTCAGGTTTTGAAATATAGAACTTAGATTTGTAAATAATAAGGGATAGCGTAAATAGTGGTTTTGATAACAAAAGTTACTACGGAACGTGTAATTGTAGCATATTAAACTTCTTGCAAGAACAAAAGTTTGGTATAATGTATTTAGGATAGCTGATACTCAAGGGTGGTTGGCTCACTCCCCAAAAAAGGAGCGCAGACTAACCCCACCGCGTCCTGCGGTAACGTCTGCATGACCCACATCGTGTGGGCCCGGGGGTGAAGCCATGACAGTATTTGAAGCATTAATGTTGGCAATCGCATTTGCAACGTTAATCATTACAGTTCTGTCATTTAATCATAAAAAATAACCCATCCTTGAGTTAGGTCCTCAGATGGGTCATTTCTACCATTTGGAGCCAATCCCCTTAAAGGAATCAACTATCTTTTTGACCGTTCGATGGGATAACATCGGCGGTCTTTTTAATTTATGCTTATAACAATTTTAGTATACGTGGTGAATGACATATTTTCAAGTTACAGCTTAGTAGGGGTAAGAGCCCATGTATTAAAACAATGATTTATTTCCATAATCGGATAGTTTATTTCTGAATTGGGATAGTTTATTTCCAAAATAGATGCATTTATTTCTAAAAATGGTCTATTTATTTCCAAAATATTGGTGATTATTTCTTGTATGAGATTTATTTTCGAAAAATGTTAATACCGATAAAAGGAAGTGAATTTAAGTCCTTAATCTCTTCGAAGGTTAAGGATTTTTTCTTTGATATTCAATCCACGCATTTCTTGGATTAATCCACGTGTTTTATGATTTAATCCACGCAAATAAGGGGTCAATCCACGCATTCGGAAGTCCAATCCACGCAGAAAGAAATTGAATCCACGTTCTGGGCAATTTAAGTCCCATGATTGAATCAAATTAGCGAAAAATACCCACTATTAGCAAAAAATTGACGTGTAATCAAGTAATCTTAAAAAAAATCAAAATTCTGCACTGATTTTAACGCCACTTTAAAAAATTTTTTTATATAAAAATTTCACCGTTATATTTTTGAACAAATTCTTCTTAAAAAGAGATGATATTTTTGTGAGAGATGAGAAAAAAATAATGCTTCTAAACCGCTTTATATCAAGGTGAATATAGGTTTCCAAAATTTTGAATTTACATTGGCGAATTGTGATTTTATTTTGAAAAATTTTTAGAGAAAATAGGTCTTCTAGTTATGTTGAAAATTTGCTGTTTTATACCGATTATTTGACAAAATGCAACTAAAGCCTATATGCTTAGTATGTAAAAATTTTTACGCCACACTTTAAGAACCTCAGGTTTTCAATATGTCGACAACAAGATAATTTGGGCTTTTAAAAGATTAAATTGTTGTTTTTTTCCGCTATTTTATTATCCAACAATGTTTTTTAAATCTTTTGCAGTCCTCGAAAATAGCAAACCATTAAAGGAGCTGTTTAGAGTATGCAACAAAATAATTTAGAAATAGAACCGCAAGATATTAATATAGTAAGTTCCAAGAAAGCAAGAAAGGCTGTCATTGCCACAGGAATCGGTAATGCAATGGAATGGTTTGACTTTGGTCTTTATGCATATTTAGCCGTTATTTTAAGTAAGTTATTCTTCGCTGGAGTTGATAACAGCGGGCTGCAACTAGTCTTTACGTTCGGTACATTTGCTGCCGCTTTCTTAGTACGACCTCTTGGAGGAATATTTTTTGCTAAGATTGGTGATAAACATGGTCGAAAAATTGTTTTAAGTACTACGATCATTTTGATGGCAATTTCCACTTTATTAATCGGTTTCCTCCCAACATACCAGCAAATTGGAATTTGGGCACCAATTCTATTATTGGGTGCTCGTTTGATACAAGGTTTCTCAACCGGTGGTGAATATTCAGGTGCGATGGTTTATATCGCTGAATCTTCTCCTGATAAGAAACGTGGTACACTAGGAAGTGGTCTAGAGATTGGTACATTAATAGGTTTCATAGCCGCTTCTGGTTTAGTAACGATTTTAACTTTTGCATTATCCGATGCACAAATGCTTGCTTGGGGATGGCGTATTCCGTTCCTAATCGCTGCACCAATTGGTCTTGTCGGCTTATATTTACGCCGTCATTTAGATGAATCTCCCGTTTTTGAAGAAATGGAACAAGCACAAGAAGAAAATGATGAAGAACCACTTACATTTAAAGAAATTTTAAAACATTATAAAAAGGATTTACTTTTAAGTGTTGTGATTGTCGCATTCTTTAATATTACAAACTATATGGTATTGTCTTATATGCCATCTTACTTAACAGAAGTATTAGGGATAGATAATACAACAAGTTTAATCATTCTACTAATTGTTATGGCATTAATGATTCCGTTAGCATTAATCGCAGGTCGTCTTTCTGACAAACACGGTAACAAGCGTATTGTGCAGATTGGCTTAATCGGTTTAACATTCTTATCTATTCCAGCATTTATGTTAATGGGAAATGCACACATCGGGTTTATCTTCGCAGGTGTATTTTTACTAGGTTTCTTATTAAGTTTCTATGAAGGTACACTTCCATCTCTATTACCAAGTCTGTTCTTCTCGGATGTTCGTTATCGCGCATTAGCATTAACATTCAACGTTTCTGTTTCGATATTTGGTGGTACGACACCGCTTGTCGCATCTTATTTAGTACACGTAACAGGTGATCCACTAGCACCAGCCTATTATTTAGCTGCTATAAGTGTGATTGGCTTAATCGTCTTCAGTATATTATTCGTTCAAACTTCAGGTCGCGCCTTAAAAGGTTCTTACCCTGCGGTGGAAACGAAAAAAGAACTTCGTGAGGTCATGAAACAGGATCCAGAAGAAGCTCTATGGTGGCAGGAAGAATTACCTCAAACGAAAGAAACAATGTAATTTTCATATAAATAGAATCGCCCATTTATAGTTAAAGATTATAAATCTTAGCTATATAAATATGATAAGCGCTCCTTTCATTTTAAGTTTGGTATAATCGCCAATTCTTGTTAAAATGAAAAGAGCGCTTAAATTATAAGTTTAATAGTTTGAAAATTGAAAATGTTTGTGCTGGGAGGGAGTATTTTCATGAAAGAATATTATATAGAAAAGGCCCAATCTTTTATTCGGTATCATGATTTTCCAGGAAATGATATTCCTATAATGTTTATCCATGGTCTGGGGTGTGGGGGTCATTTGATTATCCTGAAGTTGCAACTCAAGAAGCTTTAAAAAATCATCGTTGCATTTTAGTAGATCTTTTAGGAGCAGGGTATAGTGACAAACCAAATGATTTCACTTGTACCGTAGATAGTCATGCTGAATATCTTGCGGAATTTGTTTCTTCGATTGGATTAGAATCCTTTATCCTTTTCGGTCACAGCTTAGGTGGAGCAGTAGCGATATCTTTAGCTACTAAATGTCGTGATCGTATAGATAGAATTATTTTAAGTGAAGCAAATCTAGATAAAAGTAGCGAAGGGTCAACGAGCAAGTACATTGCAGAATATTAGCATTCTTATTGGAGCAATCTTCATTATTTCTGGTTTCATATTACTTTATAAACCTCCAAAGGATATTAACCCAATCTACGGCTATCGAACAAAACGGTCCATGAATAACATGACCCTTTGGAAAGAAGGAAATACCTACAGTGCAAAGCTACTAATAAAATATGGCATAGCTTATTTAGTTGTAGGAGCGATCATAAGTTTTATTATTACAAAGGATGAGTATGCTCTCCTAATAAATCTAATTCTAATGATTTTAGTAACAATCCTATTGTTTGTTTCTGTAGAAAAAAGGTTGAAAAAACTATCTTCGGAATCTCACGAAAAATTTTTAGGCTAATATATTATAAAGAGCTAAAGGGGTAGATTATGGATACTGATGGACTTATCATAACCACAGTAGTCGGTTTAATCTATATCTTTTTAGGGTAGTTGATATGGTTTAAAAAGATGCTTTTTTTAATAGCGGGTTACAATGACTCAACTTTTGAAGGGGATAAAGAAAAATTAGCAAAAGGAACTGGAATTGTTCTTATCATATCAGGTATAGTAACGATACTTTTACCCTATTTCCTTTACTGGTTTGGAAACACTATGGGAATAATATATTGTTTACTCATCATTATAGTGATAGTAGTGATATTATGGGTGAAAAGTAAACGATGAAAATTATTAAACTTTTAATAAGAACGAATGTTTGGTAATGTGTAATAGATAGATGATACTCAAGGGTGGTTGGCTCACTCCCAAAAAGAGGAGCGCAGACTAACACCACCGCGTCCTGCGGTAACGTCTGCATGACCCACATCGTGTGGGCCCGGGGGTGATGCCATGACAGTATTTGAAGCATTAATGTTTGCAATCTCGTTTGCAACGTTAGTCATTGCAATTCTGTCATTTAATCATAAAAAATAACCCATCCTTGAGTTAGCGCTCCGATGGGTTATTTAATCAGTGTGAGCCAATCCCCTTAAAGGAATCAACTATCGTTTTGATCGTTCGATGGGATAACATCGGCTGTCTTTTTAATTTATGCTTATAACAATTTTAGTATACGTGGTGAATGACGTATTTTCAAGTTACAGAATCTGAGGTGTTAGGTGTGAATCTTTGTTCCAGAAGAGGTTAAGGGATTTTTCTTTGATATTCAATCCATGAATTCCTGGGGTTAATCCACGCAATCGAAAAGTAATCCACGCAATCGGGAATCCAATCCACGCAATCGAGCATCCAATCCACGTAATTCCAAATTGAATCCACGTTCCGGACAGTTTAAGTCCTCTTAAAATAAATCAAAGTATTAAATAGATACATTAGCTACACATATATTTGCGACGGTCTTGAAAATTGTATAGAGAAATTATATATAATCATTTCAAGTAAAGGAAACTTTACAATAAAATAGAAATATGGTAAGTTTTATGTAAAGGAACCTTTACGTTGGGGTGGTGAGAAATGGAACATCGGATAAAAGAACTTAGAACTTCATTTAATTGGACACAAGAGCAACTATCTGAACTGCTTGGTGTTTCAAGACAAACGATTATTTCTATTGAGAATGGTCGTTACAATCCATCATTAGAACTCGCATATAAAATTGCAAAGTTATTTCATCTTAGTATCGAAGAAGTATTTATATTTGAGAAAGGGGAGAACTAAATATGAGTTTGGAACAGATATTAGGAATCTTGGGTTTATTAATTGGAGTTTCAGGTGGACTTTTTGGATTATGGTGGGGGAGAAAACTTTCTAACCGTAAACGAGGTATCGATGAGAGATATAAGAACATTTCGATTAGATCATTAGCAAATGGTTGGAAAATAACTTTAGTATCCATTTATATATTCTTTATATTAATGCTATTTGGAATTCAGTTTTCAGTTGCACCTGTCCTAGGAATTATTTTACTAATTCATATGGCTGGATGGGCATTTTCGGCAGTGTATTATAATTTAAAATTCTAATTTGAGATCAAAAGGTGTTTTGGTATTAGATATAAATAATGGACTGTTTAAATCGTTTTATTCCATGAGTTAGATTATGTTTTTATTAAACTCCCAATAAGAACAAATGATTGATAATATGTAATAGATAGCTGATACTCAAGGGTGGTTAGCTCACTCCCTCTAAGAAAGGGGGTGATGTCATGACAGTATTTGAAGCATTAATGTTTGCAATCTCGTTTGCAACGTTAGTCATTGCAATTCTGTCATTTAATCATAAAAAATAACCCATCCTTGAGTTAGCCGCTCTGATGGGTTATTTCTACCTTTGGAGCCAATCCCCTTAAAGGAATCAACTATCGTTTTGACCGTTCGATGGGACAACATCGGCGGTCTTTTTAATTTATGCTTATAACAATTCTAGTATACGTGGTGAATGACGTATTTTCAAGTTACAGTATCTAAGGTGTTAGGTGTGAATCTTTGTGAGTTACTAAAATTTCTGACATACATCATAAATTAAGTCCTTATCTCATCGGAGGTTAAGGAAAGGACTTTTCTTTCCGTTTCTATTTAAAGGATATCAATTGAAAAATAAGTTTAATCCACGTAGTTGGTGCTTCAATCCACGTAAGTTAAGGTTTAATCCACACATTCGGGCATCCAATCCACACAAATCGATATTGAATCCACGTTCCGGACAGTTTAATTCCTAGCAGAGTAAATTCAATTCCATTTAGAAAAGTCGACAGCTTATTTATAAAACAACTTTTAAGTTATTCTAAATTTTTAAGGGCACGGCTTATAGCACGATTTTTATGAAAAATAGAAAATTTTATACCATTTGCAGAAAAAAATAGTATATAATTGTAATAGATACAAAATTTATTGAATATTCTTTTAAGTTAAAGGGGGAAATTTATGAAATTAGCGAAGCACATTTTAATAGCACTTATTTTGGGGGCAGTTGCAGGTCTTGTGATGAACTTATCAATGCCCAACGCTTTTACATCTATCGACAAATACTTCTTGACACCTCTCGGAACGATTTTCATAAGCTTGATCAAAATGCTGGTTGTTCCACTCGTTTTCTTCTCTATTGTTTTAGGTACTGCGAATATTGGTGATCCTAAAAAACTTGGTAAAATTGGTGTGAAATCAATAGCCTTCTTTTTAGCTACAACAGCTATTGCTATAACAATTGCCATTATACTTGCTTCCATTATAAAACCGGGTACGGTAGGCACATTTAATACAGAAGGTTTAAGCTATGAATCTCAAGAAGCACCAGCAGTTACAGATACGTTATTAGGGATTATACCGACTAATCCTGTAGCAGCATTTGTAGAAGCAAACATGTTGCAAATTATTTTCTTCTCGGTATTCATAGGGATAGCTTTAGCATTTTTGGGAGACCGAGTAAAGTCTGCTTTAAAGGTAGTTGATGAGGCTAATGAAATTATGCTGTATTTAGTATCATTAGTTATGAAATTTGCACCATATGGTACATTTGGTTTGATCGCTTCTGCGATTGGTAAACAAGGATTTGATGCGATTAAAGCAATGGGACTTTATATGATTGTCGTTTTAGTCGCATTAATCGTTCACTTTGTTTTGGTTTACGGTGGTGCGCTTAAATTTTTGGCGAAAAAGAATCCAATTCAATTTGTGAAGGATTTCTTCCCGGCCATGACGGTTGCGTTTAGTACTTCAAGTAGTGGTGCAACATTGCCGATTTCTATGAAATTAGCTCAAACTAAACTAGGTGTCCCTAAATCTATAAGTAGTTTCGTTCAGCCGCTAGGTGCGACAGTAAATATGGATGGAACAGCCATTATGCAGGGGGTTGCAACTGTATTTATAGCACAAGTATATGGAGTCAATCTTACTATCACAGAATTAGCGATTGTTGTCATCATCGCAGTTCTTGCAAGTATTGGTACAGCAGCAGTGCCTGGAGCTGGTCTAATCATGTTAGCAATGGTATTAAATGCTGTGTCATTACCAGTAGAAGGAATTGCTTTAATAATCGGTATTGACCGAATACTTGATATGGCTCGTACGGCAGTAAATGTGTCAGGAGATGCTGTATGTGCAATGTACGTTTCGCAAACTGAAAAAGGTAGCGAAGAACAATATACAGAAAATGAAAAATCACTACCTCAAGCACAATAAGGCGGGGTAGCGAAAAATTTCAGATTAATGAAGAACAACTAAGTCCTTAATCTCTTCATAGGTTAAGGACTTTTTCTTTGGTTTCTTTACTTTATTAGCCAATCCACGCAAAACGATGGGGAATCCACGTATTTTGGGATCCAATCCACGCAGATCAGGGTTTAATCCACGCAATCGAGCATCCAATCCACGCAATTCAAAATTGAATCCACGTTCCGGACAATTTAGGTCATCCGTAAGTGCATCAAAGAAAAGAAGGAGATACTCCTATTAAGCGCGACAGATATTTCATTAGATTCAAAAAAACTATCCGCGATAAGTAGTCTTGAACTATCAAGAATGATTAGAAATCCAATCCACGCAATCGAGCATCCAATCCACGCAAATCAGGGTTTAATCCACGCATTTAGGAATCCAATCCACGCAATCGGGAGTTCAATCCACGCAAATAGAAATTGAACCCACGTTCCGGACAATTTAAGTCCTCCGCGAATGAATCAATCCAGAATGAAACAAGGGAACACTCCAAGCTTAGCGGGTGTTCCTTTGTTTACGTTACAGATTATTTTGATGTACAAATCACTGTACGGTGCCCGTGAGGAAATACATGTTTCATATAATTTCCTGAGGTTACTGGAATCTTGAGACCTTTTTGTTCTAAAATCATCCAAATTGTTCGGTCTAATGCAAAGATTTCTTCCTTCATCAATCGGTTTATCTGACTTTTTTTGAAAGCCAATTGATATGTCTTTCTTTGGAACTTAACTGTCATGTAGTAATGGGGCAATGTTTTGACTACTACTTCACATACATCTCCATTTTCGGATAACTCTTGTTGAACACAATTTCCAAGATGTTTGAAAAAATCCTTTGCTGATAGATGTTGAATCATTTGTGTTCGAATAAGACTACTGCTGTTCATTTTAGATTCTCTCCTTTTTTATGAGCCAAAATGGTCTCTATTTCAATAAGGTATGAAGAGAAAAAAATAAACCCCTCTACTGCAGTTGTGAATGCAATAGAGGGGTTCGCTAAATCCCGTTCGTTATCATTCAAAGCACTGCTTTGCTGGATGAAGCACCTTACCGCTTGGCAGGTTGCTGTGAAGTCAATGAGCCAGGACTCTCGTTCACTCTCGATAACCTTATTAAATTAGTGCTATTGTAACATATTATATTTATGGATACAAGGATAATTATTGGTTTTTTGTTGATATCAGGTATTCTATGGTTTTTAAATTTACAATAGTTTGAAAATTCAGCTAGAAATAGTGCTGATTGTCGTGTACACTCGTTATTATCTATTAATGTATGGTTAATGGCAAAAATATAAGGGGGAATAAGAGTGGTAGATTTTTTTACTTTTCTTAAAGGAATGCTTATTGGTTTTTCGATTGCAGCTCCTGTTGGTCCAATTGGGATTTTATGTATTCGTAGAACGATCGCCTATGGTAGAGTAGTTGGGCTTTTTACAGGATTGGGAGCAGCAACGGCGGATGCTCTTTATAGTATATTTGCCGTATTTGGCTTGACTATTGTCACGAATTTTTTAATAGGTCAACAATTTTGGCTTCAATTAATAGGGGGGATTTTCCTTTGCTATTTAGGCGTTAAAACAATGATGTCAAAAGCTTCAGTGCAATCAGCAAAAGCACAAGGAACAAAAATTTGGAGTGCGTATATTTCTGTTTTTTTCTTACCATCACAAATCCGATGACAATACTATCGTTTATAGGAATATTCGCCGGTCTAGGATTTTCAAATAGTCAAAGTAACATCATTTCATCGTCCCTACTAGTATTAGGAGTTTTTTTAGGCTCTGCTTTTTGGTGGCTACTCCTTAGTTTTGTTGTGAGTTTAGTTAAGGAGCGGATAGAGTATAAAATGCTATCTGTGATTAATCGAATTTCGGGCCTCATCATTTTGTTGTTTGGTATAGCTTCCCTTACTTCTTCATTACAATAAAATTTTGTCCGATTTTCCTTCCTACTTTCTATGTAATTAGTAAATAGAAAGAAAGTAGGTAGATGTAAATGGCGCGTTTTGACTATTTAGCAACGTATGTCATATTTGAAAGCGTACAGGAAATGGACGAACATGTGGAATGTCATATTCGAAAAAATTTTTATGAATTAACGGAATCAGAAAAAGCTGTGTTATATAAAGTCGCATCGCATGCACTAGATTACCCAGGGGTATGTCATCTAAAAGCAAAAACAATCGCAGAATCTTTAGGAATATCTATAAGAACCGTTTTTCGAAGTTTAAAACATCTTGAAGAACTTCAGATTATTCAACGTATACATACAAAAAAGATGAATGGCATTAAAGGTGCCAACATCATTTTAATTTTATCTTCGCATGACACATCGAGCGTGTCACATCAAGAGAAAGCCGAAAATGCATGTGAGCGTAAGGATGAAGCAACCAATTTTCAAAAGGAACCATCTAATTCTCTTAACCAAAAACATTTATATGTAAAACATACCTATCCGATGCTAAATTCATCATTAAGAAATCGTATCTTCCATCATCTAGCTGCAACTACTGGTGAAACGAAGGCGACAAAGAGATTTCTAAGCGTAATCCAAAAACAACTCAAGCCATTACTAAAATGGGAAGTATGGCAAACTCAAAAAATGAAACTTGAAGAGATCGGGTTCACTCTTTTTAAAGAAGTTATTCAAAAAACAAAAAAATGCAACATCAAAAACCCATTTGGTTATTTATATTGCAGATTAAGCAAAAAATTGGATGATGTGATGATGGAAATGATAGAAACATATGCAGCTGAAGCAAGGGATGGTCATTGAAGTAGAGTAAGTGAATAGGTACTGCTTGAAGCTTATCGATATTATATTTAATTTTTGAAAGGTGGTAATACGTTAGATATCTTTATAATATTTGGATGAATTTTGTACAATAAAGCGGATAAGTATTGATTCAGTTGTCAGATAGGGGATGATGGGATGAAAAACTATTTTACATTAGCATTTATTGTTGCATTAATACTTGGGGCGATTACGTATTGGAATTTCTACGAGAATAAAATAGATGGAAGTTCGGAAAATAGCGTATGGAAAGCCGAATATGTAGAAGAAAAGATTGGTGGAAGTTCTATAGGATGGATAGCAAATGTCGATCAAAAAAATGATGAAAAATTGACAGTGAAGAAGCTTGAACTTATAAAAAACGGAAAAGTAATGGCTGAGCAAACAGAGTTCAAAGAGTTTAAAGATATTAATGGAAAAAACTACACACTCCATCCTTTTTCGTATCCCGAATTGTATGGAGGAGACGCACCAGAAAAAGAAGATTCCTATCATGTACGGATTATATGGGAAGATCATGCGAATAAAGAACATACGGATGAGATTGAATTGAAGTGAGAATTGCATAGGGATTTAGTAAAAATTAATAAAAACAAGACGGTTGCGTTAGTCCGTTTAATTTGAAAAGGAAACTTAACAAAAAAGGACTTCTTTTAATTATGTTAATAATTTAAGAGAGCCAAAATAAATGAGAAAAGTCATGTTACAACCGTTTAATGAATAAAGTAATACTTGTAGTTAAAAGAAAAGCCTCAATACCATAAAGGCATCGAAGCTTTAAGCTATACATACGTTAAGACTGATTTTGCAATCGTACAAAACGATATTTGTCTTTTATAAATTGTTTGAAATAACGTCCTGGTGAATCGGCTTCCATTAGACCTTTGTAATACAATTCTGGAACTCCGTAGTATTCGAATACACCATCTTTGATAAATTCAATTCTTAAAATCATCGCACTAGAATTATAGCCGACAGAAGCCAATTTAGAAGAAGTAACCGCTTTCATTTCCATAGTAATTCGCCTCCAAAGTTTTCAATATAACTGTTGTGAAAATAATAATAACAGATATTAAGTAAAAATGAAAGCGCTTACTATAAAGATAGTGTAAAAATTTGAAATTCACATTTTAAACGAAAGAAATCTAATATAATAAGAGAAGGGGGGATGATGTTGAAAATAAAACAGTTTATTACTTTTTTAATCATTTCGAATTTATTGACCCTTGGATTTGTTTGTTATTCAATTGTTCAACATAATTTTCAACAAGAATCTTATTTCTTAGATGAAATTCAAGCGCCTCTCGTCCAACTACAAGCTACGATTAATCACCAAAAGGAAAATAATTGGAAAGACCCAGAACTCATTTCATACCAAGCTTCTACTATTCAAAACTCTCTTGAGAAAGTGTTAGATAAATCACATTTTGCACATTCAAAATTGACGGAACATGAACAGTCCAATTTACTTCAAATAAATAAAGCCCTACAAAAACTGCCACAAAATACGGAGTACACAATAGCCAATTGGAAGAAAGAAGATCAACAGAAAGCCATAGCATTGGAGAAGGTATTAAAAAAGGCAAAGTTATCAAAAGATAACAGTAATCATGTAGATTATAAGGAATTTATGAAACAATGCAAGATTGTTGCGAATGAATTAAAGGAATAATCGGTATGTATGAAAAAGGCTGCTCAAAAATTAGAGCAGCCCTTTTAATCAGATGGGGTAAGTCCTAACAAAAAGTGTAGAAGCAGGTTAACGCTTGTCTACCTAAAGTAATTGTAAGAAATCTATATTATGAAAGAGTGTGATCTTTTTCAATAACCGCATTTACAGCGTCAAAAATAGTGCTTTCAAATTGATCGTTTTGAAGTGAAGTTACGCCTTCAATTGTTGTTCCACCAGGTGAGCATACTTGGTCGACAAGTTCCCAAGGATGTTCACTGCTTTCCATAATCATTTTGGCACTGCCGAATACAGCGCTTGAAGCGATTTCAAGTGCACGCTTCTTATCCATTCCTGCCCGAACCGCTGCTCTTGCCAATGAATCGATATACATATAGCTAAAAGCAGGGGAGGCACCAGCGATTGCAGAAAAGACGGTAAACTGTTCTTCTGGTAATTCAATCATGGAGCCAATTGTATTAAATAAGTTTGTGACCATTTCTTTATCTGCATTTGTTGCATTTTCGGAAGCACTAAAGCATGTTGTAGATGCCCCTACAATTGCATTAATATTTGGCATGACACGAATAATAGATGTAGCTTTAGGTAAATTCGTTTCTAAATAGTCGATAGATTTTCCAGCAGCAATCGAAATGACTACTTGGTTTGGAGATAAGTACTCATTTACTTTTGGCAGTAACTCATCAAACGTTTGTGGTTGAACTGCAAGAATAATGACATCTGCTTTCATCACTTCTTCTAATGTCGAACATCCTGAAATTTGATACGCATCGACTAATTTCTCTGTTTTATGTGAAGAGCGATTGAAACCTAAAATATATGAAGCATTAAATCGCTTACTTTGAACCATTCCTTTAATAATCGCAGTGGCCATGTTTCCAAGCCCGATAAAACCGTATTTCAATTTATATGACACTCCTATCAAATACTCTTTTCAAATTATATTAAGTATAAAGTGTAAATCTAGTTTTGGGTAATATTTTATACTAGAGACATTTTAAACAAAGAAAAGGAAGCAAATCATGTCATTATTGTGACAGGGGAATTTTAAATATGTATATTATGTTAAAGTTTTGGTATGATTAAAGCATTGTTTTAATTTTATCTGATAGGCAATCCATTTCAATAACTATGAATTTTTCTCAATTAGTTGTTATAATATAGTGGAGCTCTTGCTATGAAAAGGAATGAAAAATGAAATAATGGGTAGTGACACAAAACGAGACCAAGCATCACAAGATACAGCTGTCACTGTATCGAAGCCATCTATCTCAAAAATTTTAGCGATGACTGTCAAAACAGGTATTATAAAATCGAATCTTATTACAATGATTGCCGGATTAACGCTAGCACTTTATAAATATGAGTTGAATCCACTCGATAAATGGCTTGATATTATTTGTGCGATTATTGGTTCTGCATTAGTAATCGCTGCTGCAGGGGCATTTAATAATATTTACGACAGAGATATCGATGCTATTATGAATCGAACGAAAAAACGTCCGACGGTAACTGGTGATATACAGATCAAATACGTTTGGATAATCGGTATTGGTTCCACAATTATTGGGCTTTTAGCTCTTTATATCGCAACACCTTTAGCAGCGTTGCTTGGGCTTACTGGACTTTTCTTTTATGTATTTCCTTATACAATCTGGACAAAACGTCATACTGTATACAACACCGAAGTTGGGAGTATCTCTGGAGCAATGCCTCCATTAATCGGTTGGGCAGCGATTCATCCGAATATTATGCATCCAGCTATACTAGGGCTATTTGTCATCTCACTAATCTGGCAAATGCCTCATTTCTATGCCATTTCTATTCGCAAGTATGACGATTATCGTGCAGCAAATGTTCCGATGTTACCAGTAGCCAAAGGGATGAAACGAACTTATATTACAACGAATATCTATTTAATCCTATTAACTGCCAGCTGTTTATTGCTTGGCACATTAAGTAAAGGGTTAATGCTCGTTGCTTTACTTTTAAGTATTATTTGGCTTGTGATGAATATTTATGGTTACCATAAAAAAGAACCAAAGAAATGGGCAACTCTATTATTTGTCTATTCTTTGCTTCATATGACAATTCTATTTTCAACGGTGATTATCTATTCAATCGTTGGTTTATTTTTAAAATTACACTAAAAAACCTCGACATTTTCTTTTTGGAGAATGTCGAGTTTTTTTATGATCTGGTATGTATAAAAGGAGTTCTACATAATGAAATATTTAAAACTTTTTATCTTTATTTTTATTTTCATATTTTCTGCCCACTACTTGCAGGCTACATGGGATAAAAATAATATAAGCATTATTACAATCATTTTATCGACTGTTTGTATTCTTTACTCAATTGTAATGTCAGGTAGATTAATGGATAAGACGAAGATTTATTTTTTACCTATTTTCATTCTGATTAGTGATTATCTTGCGAATTGGATTTTAAATATTGATCAGCTTTTCAAATAATATTTCTTAAGAATATGTGCCAGTAACCAAAGTTACGAAAACTTTTCTGTTTTTAAAACATAGTTGATTAATCGGAATAGTTGTGTTAAAGTTTATTTATCTTAATCATATAATTAGTCGATTGGACAACCAAAGACTACAGTGAATGGCAAAAGGATTAGTGTCATTTACTGTAGTCTTTTTATATGAGGAAGAAAGATTAAAAATAGAAGAAGGAGTATAAAAATGACACAATTTAGCTTTATTTCACATCTAGAATGTCCAAAATGCAACAAAACGTATGACGAAAAACAAATTCAGCAATTATGTGAATGTGGATCGCCATTATTAGTACGTTACAATTTAGAAGACGTAAAAAAACATGTGACACCTGAGGAAATTCAAAGACGTTCTGCATCATTATGGCGTTACCATGAATTATTACCTGTACATAACGAGAAAGACGTTGTCACTCTTGGTGAAGGTTTAACACCTCTAGAAAAGCTTGACAAATTAGGTTCAACTTATGAACTAGATAACTTATATATTAAAGATGAAGGTATTATTCCTACAGGTTCTTTCAAAACTCGTGGCGCTAGTGTAGGTATTTCTAAAGCAAAAGAACTGGGTGTAAAACAATTAGCGATGCCTACAAATGGTAATGCTGGCGCGGCTTGGGCTTTATATGCAGCGAAAGCTAATATTAAAGCGACGATTGTGATGCCACTAGATGCACCGCAAATCACACGTAAAGAAGTTCATATCGCTGGTGGTGATTTACATTTAATTAATGGCTTAATTAGCGATGCTGGCAAAGTGGTTGCACAACTTGTTCAAGATGCAGGTGTATATGACGCCTCAACTTTAAAAGAACCATATCGTATCGAAGGTAAAAAAACGATGGGGTATGAAATTGTTGAACAATTCGGCTGGAAAGTACCAGATGTTATTTTATACCCTACTGGCGGCGGTGTTGGTATTATCGGTATTTATAAAGCTATTTTAGAAATGCAAGCACTTGGATGGATTGAAAAAGATAAATTCCCACGTCTAGTAGCTGTACAAGCAGAAGGTTGCGCACCAATCGTTGATGCTTGGAAAAAAGGTGAAAAAGAATCTAAGTTCTTTGAAGACTCAACAACTTGCGCATTCGGTATTAACGTGCCAAAAGCATTAGGCGACTTTCTCGTATTAGATAGTCTTTACAAAACGGAAGGTTGTGCAATTGCGATTTCTGAGCAAGAATTGTTAGCTGCACAAAAAGAGGTTGCATCTTTAGAAGGTAATTTTGTATGTCCTGAAGGGGCAGCTACATTTGCAGCAGCAAAAAAATTACGTGAACAAGGCTGGATCAAACAAGAAGAGCACGTCGTTTGTTTAAACACAGGAGCTGGTATCAAATACCCTGAAACAGTTGAAATTGAAGGCGTCAATACATTACAACCTGGCGATTCATTATTAACGTCAAAACGTTAGTTGGTGGAATTTATGACATTTGATTGGCAATATGTAATTGATGTGCTCCCGTTTTATAAAAAAGCTTTTTGGCTCACAGTTAAGTTATCCTTTATCGGTATTATTTTAGCGATTATTGTCGGGATGATTTGTAGTTCATTATTGTTCTTTAAGGTAAAAGGCTTACAAAAGATCATCCGCGTCTATTTAGAAGTTGCGCGAAATACTCCACTACTTATCCAAATTTTTTTCTTATATTTCGGTCTACCGAAAATTGGACTTACATTAAGTAGTGAAATGTGCGGCATTATTGGACTTACATTTTTAGGTGGTAGCTATATGACAGAAGTGTTTAGATCAGGGATTGAAGCTGTATCTAAAACACAGCTTGAAAGCGGTAAAGCCCTTGGTATGAATAATTGGCAACTTGCTCGTTATATTATTATGCCACAAGCATTTTCTTATAGTATTCCTGGATTTGGTGCAAACTGTATCTTTTTAATTAAAGAAACATCCGTATTCAGTGGGATTGCTATTTTAGAGTTAACAAATATTACAAAAAATTTAATGGGCATTTATTATAAGACAAATGAAGCATTGTTTATGCTTGTTATTGCGTACTTAATTATTTTGCTACCTGTAACATTTTGCTTAATGTGGCTAGAAAGCCCAGGGGTGAAATGTCAATCATAAA
>NZ_ML122581.1:0-24463 GCF_003844195.1 Rummeliibacillus sp. TYF005 | reverse complement strand
CCGCAGGGATTATATATTTTCACAGAAAAAGCTGATGTACTCTAATTGGTACATCAGCTTTTCTTCTATTTTATAAAGTTAATCTTCAAATAACTTTTCAAATTGTGCATAGCCAGCTTGCGCTAACTGATTTTTTGGAATAAATCGCAATGCAGCTGAATTGATACAGTAGCGAAGTCCACCCGTTTCAATTGGTCCATCTGGAAATACATGACCAAGATGTGAGTCAGCTTCTTTACTTCTTACTTCTGTTCTTAACATACCAAAGCTTGTATCTGTATGTTCAATAATCCCTGTTTGTTTTACAGGTTTCGTAAATGCAGGCCAGCCACAACCTGATTGAAATTTATCTTTTGAAGAAAATAATGGTTCACCGGAAACAATATCTACATATAGTCCCTCTTCAAAGTGATTGTCATATTCGTTGCGAAATGGAGGTTCTGTACCTTTTTCTTGTGTTACATGATACTGCATCGGAGTTAATTCTTTTAAACGTCTTTCTTTATCCATCAATGTGCCCCCCAATTATCTTTTTGAAATGCAGCGCGACCTGAACCAATTGAATAAAGTTCGTAGTGAGAAGGATTCTTTTTATAATAGTATTGGTGATACTCTTCAGCAGGATAAAACGGCTTTGCTTCTAAAATCTTTGTTGCAATTGGAAGATTGAACTTTTGGGATTCTTCTAATGCTTTTCTTGATGCTTCCGCTATCTTTTTTTGTTCTTCATTATGATAAAAAATTGCTGTCATATATGATCTACCACGGTCATGAAATTGTCCACCAGCATCGGTTGGATCAATTAGCGTCCAAAAAATCTCCACTAGTTTTTCATAAGGAAAGATTAGAGGGTCATATGTGATTTGTACTGCTTCATAATGGCCAGTTAAATCAGAGCAAACTTGTTGATAACTTGGATTTTCTACATATCCACCTGTATATCCCGAAATAACCGACTCGATACCTGGCTGCTCATCAAATGGTTTGACCATACACCAGAAACACCCTCCAGCAAAAGTCGCTTTTTCTAGCGCCATACAAAAACCCCCTATTTTTTAGGAATTACTACGTCTAGTATAATGCGATTTTCCTTTAAATTGAATTCTTTTGCTTGTACTCTTCCTTCTAAATTATCGCCCAAAGGAATTTTCATTTCTGTTAAGTTTATATAGATTTGCTCTTCTTTCGGTTGAATAACCATCCAATTTGGTAATTCAACCGAATCCTTTAATAATTTTAAGGCCGTCGCTGGTGGAATATCGAGCATCCCTACTTCTATTGTTTTTTGCTTCAGTAATAGATTTCCATTAACAATAGTTGGCTCAAATGTCATAACAATTGGTAAATCCATATCAAAAACTGGTAACGTTCCGCTCAGTGTTACTTGTTCATCAACATACATTTTGACAGGAATTTTAGAGCCTTTCATCGAATTAGATATGAGCTGATTAGCCAAATTTTCAAAGTCATCAGCAGTTGTATTTACTTGTAGGTGACTTCCCTCAGGTACTTCACTTGTTGCTGGAGTAGGTGTTTCAGCTATTGGTCTTGTAATAATAAAAACAGTGGCAGCTATTGTTAGAATAACTACTGAAAAGAGGAGTATAAATGCCATTTTCCATTTATTCATCTAAAGACTCCTCCTTAAAATCAAATTGTCCTTCTGATAGTTTATTCAAATTTACTTCATGTAGTGTTTTAATAATTCTTGCTGTCAATAGATCATATCCTTTTGCATTAGGATGGAAGAAGTCACTATGATATACAAGATTATCATTAGACTCGAATAAATCTTCAATATTAATAAATACGGCATGCTCATCATTATTAGCAAATCCACGTATATCTGAATTCCATTCGCTCATGATTGTATTCATATCTGATTCTTCTTTTGTAAAAATTGACAAAGGATTATAAACGCCTATTAATATAATAGGGGCATTTGGATTCCGTTCACGAATCAATTCCATAATGTTTTCATATCTTTGTTGAAACGCAGGTCTTTTTTTATCAAATGCTTTCTTATCTAAATTTGTAATATTGGTACGAACAATTTTCATTAAATCGTTTCCACCAATTGTTAATGTAATAAAATCTGCCTGTTTAAGAGCATCATCAATTTTACCAGATTGGATTTGATCTATTAATTGATCGCTTCTCCGTCCTCTTTTTGCAGTATTTATAACAGTAACAGACTTAACGCCTTGCCATGTTTTCATTTCTTTATCTAGGCGACCAACATATCCTTGTTTGTCTAATTCGTCTCCAACACCTTGAGTTAAAGAATCCCCTAAAGCGACATATTGTATGTCTTTAGATTTAATCATTTTTGTAACTGCTATTTTTTTGTTTTCATCTTTTGAATTTCCACTATTATCAGTAATTCCGCAAGCAGCTAAGAGCAAAACGGATAGGATTAGTATTAACCTTTTTTTCAATTTCATTTCTTCCTTTCATGTCGACTTTGTCGCTCAAATGAAAAGAAAGCAGGGAATGTTATTTTAATCCCTGCCGCCCAATTAGTCTGTATAATATGAAATACCTATTGCACCTGGCCCAGTATGCGTACTAATGATTGGCGATGTAAAACCAAGCTTCACATTTTGATAGCCTGACTCTTCAATCATTCTTTTTAATGGTTCTCCCATTGCTAAACCATTTGCATGAGCAATTCCTACACCTTTAATCGTTTTACCCTTAGTATTTTCTTGGAATTGCTTAAAAATATACTTAACTACTTGTTTATGGCTCCGTACTTTTGCGACAGGATTGTAAGCTCCACCTTCAAGTGAAGCAATTGGTTTTATATTCAATAATGATCCTATTAAACCAGTCCCTTTACCAATACGACCACCTTTTATCAAGTTTTCAAGTGTATCCACAACTACAAACAAATTTGTATTTGAACGAATATGATCTAGTCTTTCTATAATTTCTTCCATTGACTTGCCTTCTTCTGCCATCTTCGCCGCTTCTAAAACTTGGAAACCTAAAGCGTAAGAAATATAGCGGGAATCCACTACTACAACTTTGGATTCTGACATTGTTGCTGCTGCTTCGGCAGATTTTACTGTTCCGCTCATGCCACCAGTCATTGTTATAACTAAAACTTCGTCTCCATTACTACCAAGTTCATCAAACAATTCTTTAAAAACACCTACAGCTGGTTGAGAACTTTTAGGCAATTTAGACGTATTAGCCATTTTTTCTAGAAATTCTTCAGGACCAATATCCTTTCCATCAACAAATGTTTCTTGATCAAATTGAAAAGTTAATGGAACTATATGGATATTATATCTTTCAATTTCTTCTTTTGTTAATTCGCCGGTCGAATCGGTAACAATATGAATTCGTCCCACATTGACACATCCTTTAGTAGATTCATTTCATTATAAAATGATATCGCTATATAGTAAACTATTAGCCTTTTATTTTGGTGAAAACCTTATCATATATTGTACTCACGAATTTCACATTAAACATGTGACATTTGTCAGTTATATTATGGATTTAGAGAAAAAGTAGATGAAAGTTAATTTGGTTTAAAGAGGTTCTTTTCGAGTGTTTTCGATTAAGCAGGATATAAAAAAGTTGGATGTCTTCTATATTATGCATTTTATTTGAAAGAACATGTATAGAAATATTTATTTTTCATATATTCATTTTTATAAACTAGAGAGCTACATTTAAAAATTCAAAACAAAAATCGCTCCTCCACATTGAATGAAAAAGAGCGATTACTCAAAAATAAAATTATATTCTAGGTCTAACAGTCCGTTCTTTCAGATTCTACTAATTAAACAATCGTCAAACATTATTTCTTTTTGAAGATGAAATAAGCGAACTTTATACCTTCTTTTGTTTCAAAGGTTTCTGATTCAGATACTTTTTTCCATTTATTACCTAATTTAGGGAAAAATGTGTCACCCTGGAAAGTGTGTTGTATTTTTGTTACATAAAGAACATCTGCAATTGGAAGAGCTAAACGGAAAATTTGTTCTCCTCCAATAACCATTATTTCTTTTTCTTCTTTTTTAGCAATTTCTAAAGCTTCCTCAAAAGAATGGGCAACTACAATACCTTCTGCTTTGTAATTTGGATCTCTTGTTATGACAATATTCGTTCTTCCTGGTAAGGCTTTTCCAATAGATTCAAATGTTTTACGCCCCATAATCATTGGTTTACCCATTGTCGTTTTTTTGAAATAAGCTAAATCCCCTGGTAAATGCCAAGGCATCTTATTGTTATAACCCATTACACGATTTTCATCATAAGCTACAATCAATGAAATCATCCTGCTTAGCCTCCTCACACAGAAATTGGTGCTGATATACGTGGATAAGGATCATATCCTTCAATTATCAAATCCGTTATTTCATAATCAAATATCGAATCCTTGTCCGTTTTAATCACTAACTTTGGTAACTCTCTTGGTGTACGTGACAATTGCTCTTTTACTTGAGACAAATGATTCTTATAGATATGTGCATCCCCTAAAGTATGCACAAAGTCTCCAACCTCTAAATCACACTCTTTTGCAATTAGATGTGTAAGCAATGCATAAGAAGCAATATTAAAAGGAACACCAAGAAATACATCTGCACTTCGTTGATATAATTGACAAGACAGTTTTCCATTTGCTACATAGAACTGGAAAAGAGAATGACAAGGTGGTAATGCCATATCATCAACTTCAGCTGGATTCCAAGCTGTCACTATATGTCGTCTTGAATTGGGATTCTTTTTAATCGATTCAATAACATTTTGAATTTGGTCAATTGTACCACCTTTTGCATCCGGCCACGAACGCCATTGCTTTCCATAAACTGGACCAAGATCTCCATATTTCTTCGCAAATGCTTCATCTTCTAATATATTCTTTTGGAAAATGTTCATTTGCTCATCATATTGTTCTTTAAATTTTTCATCTTGCAACACACGATGTCCAAAGTCTGTCATATCTGGTCCTTCATATTCTTCACTTTTTACCCATTTTTCAAAAGCCCATTCATCCCAAATATGATTGTTTTGTTCAATTAATGTACGGACATTCGTGTCCCCTTTTAAAAACCACAATAATTCTGTAGCAATTAAGCGAAATGCAGTTTTTTTAGTAGTCATTAATGGGAATCCATCTTGCAGATTGAATCTCATTTGATAACCAAAAACACTCCATGTACCTGTTCCTGTACGATCTCCCTTATTATTACCATTTTCTAAAATATGGCGGCAAAGGTCTAAGTATTGTTTCATCGATATAGCCTCCAATTACATACTAGTTCATATGATAACACAAAAATGATGCAGTATTAATTTCTTATTTAACTAATCGTCACCAAACATACTAACAGCTTATTCGCATTAATAATAATAAAGAAAATGGAATCATTGATTGAAAAAGAAAAAAGTTATACCCCAAAATTTGTTTTAGGCATAACTTTTTTCTCTATAATAGTTAATCATTTTCTGAACTTCGATTATAATTTTTTTCACGTAGTTTCTTATTATTTTGATCTAAATATTGTGAATCTGAATCTGATAAATCATCTTCGTTCTTATTTTCCAATTCATCTTGAAGATTATCCGTCAGTTTTTCTTGAATAGATTGGAGATTTGTGTCTAAATCACTTAGTTTTTCTTGCTTATGCTCTATATTTACCCCTCTTTTTGCATCTTCCTCAATTTCCGATTCCATTACCGCTTTTTGACCTTCCATCTTATGGGCAAGTCCGTGTAGCATCTCGGCTTGGTCTAGTGACACCGCTTGGGTAAAAAGCTTTTCATCATCACTTTTTGGCGTTTTTTTCTTATCTTCCTGATCTACTCCCAGTGCATTACTACGACTTTCGGCTTGATTTTTTGCAATTTGAGAATCTAAATCTGCAATTTGCTTTTCATAATCCTTCAATTGTTCTTTAATACTTGATATATCGCCACCTGAATCAAGCGTATTTTGCATTAAATCACTTTTTTGTTCCATTAATGCATCTCTCTGCTTCATCAAGCTTTCAATCATTGAATCTTGCTTTCCCTGTTGCATATTGCCGAATAACTGTCGAGCTTGTCCACTAATAGTTACGGTATCTTTAAAAATATTACTT
This sequence comes from Rummeliibacillus sp. TYF005, assembly GCF_003844195.1. Taxonomy (NCBI): domain Bacteria; kingdom Bacillati; phylum Bacillota; class Bacilli; order Caryophanales; family Caryophanaceae; genus Rummeliibacillus; species Rummeliibacillus sp. TYF005. Next base: position 18,362 of record NZ_ML122581.1, on the reverse strand, counting down.
TTTGAAAATACACTTTGAGACAATGTTTTCGAAGATGCTGCTACACTAATTGCATGACTTGTAGGTTCTTGCATAGATATTCGCATTAAATCACCTCTATTTATATATCGGTTGAAAGTAAAATTACTATAGAAGTGAGTAGGTTTGATGGGAAATTTATGTACTAACATTTATTTCATTAGATACTTTTATATTAAGAAATTTCAAATTATTTATCACTCTCTTTACAAGAGTGATAACAAATGATATTATAATAACTGTAAAGAGGATCATTTCAATGATTCCCTTTCGAAGAAAACTAAAAAAAGAGGTAATGTACTATGTCAAACTTATTTCCAACAAGTCGTGATTTCTTTTTCCAAAAATTCTTCGATCAAGCATTTGATTCTTTCTTTACGCCAATGACTCAACCAAATGTAGACATTGAAGAAAACGATCATTCTTACGAGGTTACTATGGATATTCCAGGTATGAACAAAGAAGACATCAATGTCACTTATAACAACAACTTGCTAACAATTGAAGCACAACAAGATCAAGAAACTGAAAGTAAAGATTTAACGACTAACTACATTCGACGTGAACGTGTATGTCATTCATTCAAACGACAATTTGTCATTGAAAACGTCAACTTTAAAGGTATTAAATGCAAATACAAAAACGGTGTTCTTAACATTTATCTACCTAAGAATGATCAAGTTTTAGTCGAAAATCATAGAATTGAAATAGAATAATTTCTTCAACTTTTAAACCTATATCGATCAATAAAAGTTTAGCCAGATGCACTTTGTATCTGGCTTTTTTCAGTATATTTTTGTATAGATTGCAAATGATATGATTTGAATGGAAATTTAAATCCCTTCAAAAAATAAGTCAAAAGAGGTATGTCATATGTCAAATTTATTTCCAACAAATCGTGATTTCTTTTTCCCGCAATTATTTGATCAAACCTTCGACTCTTTCTTTTCTAAGATGAATCATCCTAGTGCTGATATTGTTGAAAAAGAAAACTGCTTCGAAGTAAAAATGGATATTCCAGGTATGAAAAAGGAAGATATTCATGTTACTTTTAATCATAACATCTTAACAGTTGAAGCAAACCAACGTCACGAGGCCGAAAACAAAGATGAGTCTTCAAATTTTATACATCGTGAGCGTACCATTCGCTCATTCAGACGTCAATTTGCTATGAATAATGTAAAATCTGAGGCCATTGAATGTAAATATGAGGATGGCGTATTAAATATTACATTACCAAAGCTGGATCAAGAAACAATTGAAAATAGTCATCGAATTGAAATTCAATAAAGTGAAACTCCTTTAAAGGGTTTTCTTAGAAAAAATAGAGGGCAAAATTGTTGTCCTCTATTTTTGAATTGCTTCTTTTTATCTTGGTCGTGAAAAGCCTTTACCAATAATATCTGAAGCATTTAAGAAAATGACAAATGATTCGGTATCTCGATTTTGAATCAGCTCTTTTAAATAAACTGCTTCAGATTGTTCTACCACACTAAATAATAACGCTTTCTTATTACGTGAGTATCCTCCTTCAGACCACACTTTCGTAAAACCACGATCAATTTCATCTTTGATAAGATGAGTTACTTGTTCTTCATTTTCAGTAATGATTAAAACTAGTTTAGATGAAGAAGAATGCAATTGCACGAGATCAATTACTTTACTACAAATATAAATAGTGATCATCGCATACAAAGCAAGTTCCAGGTCAAAGACGAACATTGCTGCAATCACAATGATTGCATCGATCATCATTTGCGCATAGCCACTTGATAAGCCTGTGTATTTTTTTATCAATTGACCAATTATTGTTGTTCCACCAGTTGAGCCTTTTCCTCTAAAAACAAGCCCTAATCCCACTCCTGTAATAATTCCACCATAAATAGCTGCTAGCATTGGATCTTCAATTTTATAAGGTAAATATGAGGTTAAACCGATAAATAGAGGTAATAATATTGTCCCGACTAGTGTTTTAACGCTGAATTCTTTTCCTAATAAAAAATAGCCAAGAAAAAATACAGGAATATTAATACACCATTGTACGATTGCTGGGGTCCAATTATACAAATCAAATAGTAATGTACTAATACCTACAACACCACCAGCGGCTAACTTTGCCGGCAACAAAAAAGTGTTATAAGAAATGCTAACTAATAGCGCTCCCAATGCTATTAAACTATAAGAGCGTAATTCTTTCGATATAACCATATGTAAATTCCTTTCCGTTTATTTTCCATATATCTCTATTATTCATTCAATTATTTTACCTGATTTACCCCTCATTAAATAGATGCTTTTTTATCAATTGAAACAATTCAAAAAAATATTCCAGCAACTTCGGCGCATAAAAATGCCCCATAAATAATAGGTGCTTCTATCATTTACGAGGCTTGTTTGTTGTTTAACAATATTTCACACGCATTTTTACATATACAAAACGCGACGGTTGTAACCTAAATATACACATTATTTGTATGCACTTTGTTATGTCTATATTTGTAAAAACATTAAATGGTTTAAACTTTTATGACAACCATTTTGGTGGTGTATTCTTTGACCAATAGATTTCACCTAAATTATAATGGGAAGCAAATTGGTCTTTGTATATGTGATAGTGGAAATTATAATAGTATCCGTCAAATGGACGATTTTCTGTACGTACATGGAAACGGATAACGTCTTTTCTTGTTGTAGTGTTGTAGATATGAAACATTTTTTCAGAATAGTCACCACTTGGTTTTTCTGTGATTGCTAAGTTTTTTATATCTTGTTGATCCACATTTTCTAACGTCATATGAATAGCTTCTTCAATTTTAGGAAAGATAATATTATTGAACTCGTCCTCAATTTTCGGACCAATTTTACTGCCAAATTTTATATAGGCTTGTTCTTTAGCATTTAGTAGTACATTATCAGAAAATGCTTCTATATCAGTTACACTATCTTCAAATACTGTATCTATGTAATTATGTCTTGTCGTTGATTGCTTAGAAAGTTGGGTTTTATGATTAGTATTATGTTCTAACAGGTTTTCCCAAATTGCATGACTTGGTGTGATGAAGCCCAGGGTTAAAACCGCAACTGTTGAAACTAATAGTTTTTGGAGTCCTTTTTTCAACTTAAATACACCTACTTTTGAACATTTTTTTACATCTCTTATTACTAGATACGAAATTTGTAAGTAAAGGTTTCATCTTTTGGCAAATCATTGTACAATAAAGTAGAAATAATTTGTTCGTTTTTGTACAGAAGGAGGGCAAACTTTTATGTCAATCGCAATTGGTATTGGATTTTTACTGCTATTATTCTATTTAATGTCTCTTTGTATCACAGATTAAATTATCCATTTTAAAATGGTTAGAACTATGAGATTTTCTCTCATAGTTCTTTTTTATGTCCAAAACCGTACCTCTAGTTGCTATTTTAATATGCAATACCTACAGACTGATGAATATATTGTGAATCTTCCAGTACTTTCATGATGAAGTTTGCTACGTCAGCTCTAGCTATGCTTCTTCCCTTTTCAGGAATACCCTCTGTTGCTTCTCGATAACTTCCAATTGGATCATTATTAGTTAACCCCATTGGTCTAACAATTGTATAGTCCAAATTATAATTGACAATTGTGTCAACAGCATGTCGGTGATCCGATAAAGGATTTTTTAATGTCTTCATAATCATCTTACCAGATATTCCAGGAAGCTCTCCATAGATACCAGCGGAAGCTACATAAACAATTCGTTTTACCTCGTGTTTTTGCATACCAAGTGAGATATTCTCTATCATATTGCCTAATTCAGTCGATTCCTTTAGTCCCTTGCTTGAGCCCAAACAAGAAACGACAGCATTTTGTCCTTCAATTGCAGCTGCCACATCATCAGCTTGAAGAGCATTTCCATGATATATATGCAAAAACGGATGTGAAATTTGGATTTTTGATGGCGTACGTACAAAAGCTGTTACTTCTATACCCTTTTCAAGTGCTAATCTCACTACATGTTGCCCTACTCCGCCGGATGCTCCAAAAACAACTATTTTCATCTATTCAACAACTCCTATCAGAATCATTATATCTAAACCCATAGTAGAATTTCATCTATAGAAACTCCCAGGCTCAAAAATTTTTTAAAAAGTTCTTGATAACATGTTAAAATGCTATTATACTTATTTTTGTTACCTAAGATAACAATTACCTAAGATAACAATCAAATAACTACTTCTATACTTCTAACTTTCTTAATCATACTGGCCCTCTTACAAAAATTAATCTTTAATTTAATCCCGCAGTAATGGGCAGTAAGAACCCACCTCAAGTTTTTATTGACTTAAAAACAAGTATTTAAATCAGGAAACTTAATATTATACGAAGTAATTTAACGAAAAGGAGATATATATGGAAAAAGAAAAACTATGGACAAAGGATTTTATCAGTATTACTTCTATTAACTTCTTTTTAATGTTGACTTTCTATCTACTGATGGTCACCATTTCAGTTTTTGCCTCAGAGCACTTTGGAGCTAACGAAAGTACATCTGGATTAGCATCAAGTATTTTTGTTATCGGAGCACTGTTCGGTCGTATTTTGGGAGGAAAGTATATTAATAGTTTTGGTCGTAAGAAAATATTATTATTAGGTATTTTCATCATGATTATTAGTTCTATTATCTATTTTATTCCTGGTGGTTTAAGCTTATTAATGGCTAATCGTGTCCTTCATGGTTTTGGCTTTGGGATTGCAGGTACTGCTACAGGTACCATTGTAGCTCAAGTTATTCCAAGCAGTAGAAATGGTGAAGGAATTGGTTATTTTGCGCTTAGTATGACACTTGCAACAGCCATTGGACCATTTATAGGAATTTTTATTTTAGAGAACTTCCATTTTAATGCAATCTTTGTATTTTGTTTAATATGTATCGTAATTAGCCTGATTTTATCTATATTGATACATGTACAAGAAATTAAACTAACTCCAGATCAATTAGCTGAGATGAATGGATTTAAACTATCAAATTTCATCGAACGAAAATCTGTGCCAATTACACTAATTGCAACTGTTACTGCATTTTGCTACTCTGGTGTTCTTTCATTTCTAACATTTTACGCAAAAGAAAATCATGTAACAGAAGCAGCAGCATATTTCTTCGTAGTATACGCAGCTGCCATCCTAGTATCTCGTCCATTCACTGGACGTCAGTTTGATCTAAAAGGTCCAAACTTTGTCATGTATCCAGCAATCATTTGTTTATTATTAGGATTATTTATCTTAAGTCAATCAGAAACGGGATTGGTCTTATTAGTTGCTGGGGCATTGCTTGGAATTGGTTATGGTACTTATATGTCGAGTGCTCAAGCCGTTGCAATTTCAGTAGCACCTCCCCATCGAGTGGGACTTGCTACTTCTACATTCTTTATCTTAACTGACATTGGATTAGGTATTGGGCCTTTCATCCAAGGGCTATTTATTCCATCAGTAGGATACAATGGTTTGTATGTTATTTTAGGTATTTGTGCAATTCTATGCTTACCATTACAACATTTCTTATACGGGAAAAATACACCCAAAAAAGAGAAATACTAAATTCAACTAATCTTTTGCTTCAAATCGTAATTAGGGATATTAATGGCACGAGATGATTTAATAAGTTGAAAAAGCGGGAAAAGATTAATTTTCTCGCTTTTTCTTTTCAAATAAGAAATACTTTCGCTATATTCATTTACAAGATTACATTTAAGAAAATGACTAATTAAACTCCAGCTTATTAGCTGTATTCATTTGAAATGCACTTCAATAACTCCTATACTCAAGTAGACAAAATAATTTAATCAGCGCTACTCTGGAGGTTGTTTTCTATGGATGAAACAAATTTTTTCCATAACTTTTTATTGCTTTATCGTCCTTTAAATAATGTGTTAAATAAGAAATTAGAAGAATATAATCTTTTTACATCTCAATGGTCCATTCTGTTTTATATTAATAAATATGAAAATATTACATTAGTTGAAATTGCAAAACACTTATATGTGGAACGACCAACAATCACAAGAGCTGTTTTAAAATTAGAAGAGCTCGATTACATAGAGCAAATTCATGGCAATAATCGCCGTGAAAAAAGAATTCAACTAACACCCTTAGGTCAAAATGTTTATAATGACATTCGAAATTCATTGGATACGTATCAACGACATGTTTTATCTGGAATTTCAGATGAAGAAATGAAAAAGATGATTCAATTAATGGAGACAATTCGTAATAATATTGTCGAAGAATAGAAAAAAAGAACCTGCGATCAGTATAAAATCGCAGGTTCTTTTTATAGTTCGATGATTCCATAATGAAACTTCGCATTTAAACGAATATCTCGCTTGAAATGATAACGTTCAAAAAGTGGTGATCGAAAGTGTGCTTTTAGTACGACTCTTTTTTTCGCTACTCGTTTTGCTTCATAAACCCATTCATCCGTTAATGCCTCATGTAATCCTGCATCTCTCAACGGGGCAAAGTTATTCGACTCTTCAATCGGTTCTTCAAACATAGGATCCATATAAACAACATCAAATGAATGATCAGGTTGTTTTTTTAAATAATCTATCGCTAAGATTGAAATAACACGAATTCGTCCCATACATTTTAGTAATGGTAATTCTGTAATGTCATATCTTTTCATACCTTCACAAACTATAAATGCTACGTTAGGATTACCTTCACATCCCACAACTTTACCAGTCTCTCCAACTGTATAAGCTGCTAACATACTATCAGAACCTATTCCCAAGGTACAATCTAGCATTGAATCTCCCTCTTGTAGATTGACTGCCTCTAAAAAAGGATCATGTTCTCCTCGTGCAACTCGCTTTAATCGAAATGCTGCAGAACTTGGATGAAAGAAAAAAGGTTCTGTCACTCCATATGGATAATATTCATAACGATTTTTTCCGGCTACAATCACATTTGCAGATTCATATTCAGCTATTTTTTTTACAGATCTTTTTCTTCTCTCTATAAAAGGTGCATTAAGAGCCTTACTAGCTGCTTCAGCTAATCGAAGCGACTGATTGTCGGGACGTCCAGCTGTTGTTACAATTGTTTTTAATCGGCACATACTTGGTCAAGAACACCCGCTAAATGGTCACGAACTTGTTCCATCGCAAATCCCTCAATTTGTTCACGTGGAATAAAGTACGCTAAATTACCATCTTTCCAAATAGCTACAGATGGTGAACTTGGTGGAACTTCTTCAAAGAAGCTACGCATTTGTGCAGTTGCTTCACGATCTTGTCCTGCAAATACAGTCACTAAATGATCTGGTTTGTGCTCAGCTTGTTGAATAGCTTCAATAACAGCTGGACGAGCAAGGCCTGCAGCACATCCACAAATAGAGTTAATCACTATCAATGAAGTTCCTTTAGATTCTTGCATATGATCAGCCACTTCATCAGGTGTTTTTAGCTCTGTAAAGCCAGCATTAACTAATTCTTCGCGCATTGGTTTAACAATGCCTTGCATATACTCTTCGTATGGATTCATGGTTTCATCCTCTTTCATATTTTTTCAGATTCCTTGATAAATAAGGTTTTTCACTACCTTATTGTATATGCACTTTCATATTATTTCATCCTTTTTCACTCTTTATGTGTTTTTTATGTGAGTTTTATAAGATTTTAAAAAAGCACTGATTATATTATATACCTATAATCGTCGCTGATAGCATTGAAATGGTTAAAAAAACCAGGTGACCTTAATTGGCTTCCCGGTTAAGAATGATTGAAAATCATCTTGTCTTCTATGCTAATTATTTTTACTTCCTTTTTGTTTATCATTCTTTATTTCACTCATCGAACGATAAATTTGTGTATTGATCGAACCTTGAACAATTTGTTCTAAAAATAAGTCGCCTATTAAAGCTAAATACTCTTCATCATCGTACATTCTTTTATTTTGTATTTCCATCTCCGCTAATCCATCGTATGTCGAAATAAGCGAGTACGTATGATCAGGACCTGTTATTGGGACTAAAATATCTACCTTATGATTATAGTTTTCGTTTCGATACTTTTTTATTTGTTGAATATTTTCAATTCCTTCATTAAATTTATCTTGCTTAATCTCAAATGTTTGATGAACATAAACAGTCATTTAATTTCTCTCCTGTAATAGCTTTATTAGAGTTCTTCAACCTTTGGAAATTCCCAAAAAGTTGTCCTACAAACTAACCCTTTTGAATAGCATGTTGTTACAAACAACTTTTTATTTTTAAGGAGCCAATAATTTGAGTATTTTTTTTAGTTATGTTTTCCTCGGAATATCTCTTGCAGCACCAATTGGTCCAATTAATGCCGCACAAATAGATAAAGGTATTAAAGGGGGCTTTTTCCCCTCTTGGTTTGTTGGACTAGGTGCTATGTGCGCAGATGCTTTGTATATGCTGACAGTATACCTTGGAGTAATAAATTTTTTAGATACACCCTTTATGCAAACCTTATTATGGTCTTTTGGCTTTTTTGTACTTGTATATACGGGGATTGAAAGCATTGTCAGTGTAGGTAAAACCATTCAAAGGAGTAATGATCACAATATTTCTCTTACTAAATCATTTTTTTCAGGCTTTTTCATGTCTTTATTAAATCCACTAACGATTCTTTTTTGGCTTGGAATTTATGGCTCAGTACTAGCTAAAACTGTAGTAGAATATGAAACAGCCGATGTTATTCTTTACAGTTCAGCTATTTTCCTGGGACTATTTTTTTGGGATATTACTATGGCATGTGTAGCAAGTAGCTTTAGGAAGTACCTAACTACGAAACTTCTTGCTTTTATATCTATTGTGTCTGGATTATCTCTTATTGGGTTTGGCGTTTATTTTGGTATTCAGGCAGTAAAACTATTAGCAAGTCATTAATAAATCCCTCTCGGAAATATATTTTTTTCTTTTTTCTTCTTTTTGGATTTTCCAAAATGCATAATAAGAACGACTGTCAAAATAATTAGGAGAAACACTATACTTACAAAAAATCCAGGTCTGCTGGACTCATGAAGTAATGTCCCGCTAACTGCTAACAATATTAAAATCATTCCAATAATTCTTTTAACATGGTCGAAACCAGTAGCTTTTATTAGCTTTGGAAGAGAAATAAGTATAAACACCCAGTTATATAAAAGCATTAACCCTGCTGCTGTTGTAATGTATTCATACACAGAATCTGGCATTAGACGTGATAAAACAATGGAAATAATCATCCCACTTATTGTTAATGCTAATGCATAAGGTGGTACTTTAAGTTTTCCCTTTTTCGAAAAAACTTTTGGAGCGTCACCATCTTCTGACATCGTTACTAGCATACTGGTGACAGCAAATAAAGATGCAGCCATAGTTGAAAAACCTGCTATGATGATTCCTCCAATAAATACATGAGGGAAAAATGAAAGATTAAATTTATCCAGAGCAATGATAAACGGACTCTCCTCAGTATTAAATTTATCAACTACTACTAAGCTTGTCGCTAAAAATATGGAGGATAAATAAATAATTGTTAGGATAATTAACATGATAGTATTTGATTTTTGAATCTCTTCTTTCACTTTAAGTCTCGTCGCTAATATACCTAGGATTTCTATTCCACTAAAAGCATAAAAGCCAAAAATTAAGGAAGACCAAAGACCTGTAATTCCTTTTGGTAAAAACTCTTTCATAGAATTGTGTACAAGAAAGTCTTTACTACTCCCTCCAAAAAAGCCAAATAGAACAGCTATAGCCAAACAGATAAACATTAAAATAGCTGCAATTTTGATCACTGCAAAAACATTCTCGACTCTTTCAAAACCTTTAGTACCTATTAAAACGACAGTAATACCAAGAATGGCGTATCCTGTAGCAAATATCCAAAGTGGAACATTAGGATACCAAAATCGAGAAAGAAGAGAAAGGGCCGTTAACTGACTACCAGATATTAGCATTTCGGAGAACCAATAAACCCAACCGCTACTAAAACCTGCCCACCTACCATATGCTAATTTTGCATAAGAGCGAAAAGACCCTTTTTGAGGGTTTTGTGCTGACATTTTGCTAAGTGCATTAGATACTATATATGTGCCAAGAGCTGCTAGGATAAAGGAAACAATAATGGAAGGGCCAGTTTTTAATATACCAATTCCTGATCCCAAAAAATAACCTGTCCCAATAATAGATCCAACACCAATAAGGGACAGTTGCCACCATGCCAATTTCGCTTCTTTTGTATTTTCCTTTCCTTTACTTTTATTACGAATTGGTATTTCCATGATTGGACTCCTTTCTTCGTTTCGTGTTTATTATTCTCGTAGAGCCTAGATTTATTCAGAACGAAAAAGGTAATATACACAATTATGTATTAAAGGAATAATTGAGGATATAACAATTCATCCAATCTCTCATTAATCTGTGTTAGACTACCTTTAAGAAAAATTGAAGGGAGATTTAATTATGGAGATATTACATAATTATATAAAAGCGACAAATACTCATAATTTTGATGAAGTANAATTCTTCATCCTAATGCCACCTATTTTTTCACTGATCAGAATTGTACAACTCACGAAGAAATAAAGTCTTACTTTGAGAACGCTTGGTCATTAGTGAAAAATGAAAATTATGAAGCTCGTGATGTGAAATGGGTATTTACTGGAAGTCACTCAGCAACTTGTACTTATACTTATTTTTATGAAGGATATATAAACGAAAAATATACAAGTGGTTATGGAAGGGCAACGAATGTCTTTGTTAAAGAATCTGATAATTGGCTTCTGATTCACGAGCATTTAAGTCCATTCCCCCACTGATCCTTCATTGGAGTAATGTCTAGATTTCTATTCTTCTTTTTTCCTGGTTATTTATGTCGAACAATACTACACAATCAATCATACAGTTTCCTGAGATTATTCTAGAAAGTATAAATAAACCTCAAGTTGTTAAAAATGAAAATAGACGGTGTCGAGAACCGTCTGCTCTTAACCATAACCCTCTTCGTTCGTGCGCTTGAATTCCCGTTCAAGCGTGCTTTTTTGGGTTTCATTGATATCTATTACATTCAGTTTAATCTCAACAATAGTTGGGATGAAATAATTTCCTTTTAAAAGGGAAGTATAAAATCGAAGGATCTAAGGAGGTAGGAAAATGGATCAAGACATGAATTACGGCAATGATTATAAATATATTCCCGTAACTTCTGTAGGAAACGGGAAGGGTATTGAGTTATTACCAGACTTACTTTGTTACACTATCCAAGTTGTGAATATGTGTTTAGTTAGAAATTTGGATACAAATGATTTTGTTTTAGTAGATGCAGGAATGCCTAAATCAGCAGAAGAAATTATTTCAACTACCGAAAAGTATTTTGGTGAAAATAATCGCCCGAATGCTATTATTTTAACGCATGGTCATTTTGATCACGTTGGAGCAGTTATTGATTTGGTTAAACATTGGAAAATCCCCGTTTATGCTCATGAATTAGAAATACCCTATCTAACAGGTAAAAAAAGTTACCCAGAACCAGACACAACTGTGGAAGGTGGAATGGTATCAAAACTGTCTTTCATATTTCCTAATGAGCCAATCGATTTGGGGGATAATGTAAGACCATTACCTTTTAATGGAACAATCCCTCATATGCCAGACTTTAAATGGATTCACACACCTGGGCATACTCCTGGTCATGTCTCTTTATTTAGAAAAAAAGATAGGACACTAATAGCAGGGGATGCATTTACTACAGTTAAACAAGAATACCTTTATAAAGTTTTAACTCAAAAGCAAGAGATCAGTGGACCTCCAAGATATCTAACTACAGATTGGAAAGCAGCTAAGGAATCCGTTATTAAATTACAAGCATTAAAACCTGCTGTTGCTGTTACCGGACATGGATTACCCATGTCTGGCGAATTGTTGACCAACAGTTTACAAAAACTTATAAAGGATTTTGAAGAGATAGCTGTACCTGATTACGGTAAATATGTGAATCCAAAAAACAATAATTGATGGATTTTTGTATAGAGAACCCCTCCAGAGAAAAGAGGAGTTCTTTTGGGATCTCTCTCCTTTTTTCAATTGTCTTTTTTTGCAGATACGTATACTTTAAGACGGACTTTATCAACACTAGGCTAAGTACAATTTGCTTTTGCACACACTAATTCAACATGTCTTTCATAATTTAATAATAAAAGAAAAATAGAGGGAGGCATTAGGTTGGCTAATAAAAATAATTATCCTAATTAATTTAATAATGAATCACCTGACATCCTTGCTGCCAGGCTAGCCCTTATTGGGTCATTTCTCACTACTATTGGAGATGGATTAACTACCGTGGCCAGTAGTATTGTTTTACAACAGTTATTAGAAAACAATAATAGTCAAGGTAATCAAAATTCAAATAATCAATTACCAAATAATCAAGCAGGTCAATCAAAACAAATCGAAAGTTTACAAAGGCAAGTAGACTATTTAACTAGGAAAATAGAAAAAAGAAAATAGGTGCAAAAATAAGCGATGCCAGGAACATACAAATGGTTGAAACCATGAGACCCCAAGTTTGTTTTATGGTTTCTTTTATTTTTTAGTAATTACTCAATCATTTCATTTTCTTTTTTAATAACTGGTTCAACAGCTAGCACTTGATCTATGAAAAAAGTACGTTGGGCATGTTTTTTATAACAATAGGCTCGGAATTTATCATCCCTTATCTCTAATATCTTCAAGCGTCTTTTTGTAATTCCCCCTAACTTTGACATGTATATAATAGTTACTAATTGTTGACGCTCCAACGCTTTTTGTAATTTCTCCTTCAGCAACATATCCCCTTTTTTGCATATTAAATGTTTTTATGAAGTGGAATAATTATGACCGCCCTATTTTAATCCTTTTTCTTTCAAACATTTCTCTTGCTCCTTTGCCTTTTTGGTAACGATATAACTGTTCTTCCAAACACCATACCCAATAAGAATAAATGGTACAGCTGCCATCACCATATCTGTAAAACTATTTATCACTTTTGGCGTAAACCATTTAGGTGCTACACCTATCGAATCCAGAAATAAGTAAATCGTTGAGAGCAATCCACCAAAAAGTGCAATATATTGTTTTAATTTGTCCGCATTCATCTAAGTCTACCCTCCATTTTTTACTTGTCCCAAATCCTATAAATTGTCTTCTATTTATACTATTCACTTAATCTGGTTAAGATTCTTAATATCATTAAATGAAATCTAAATAAACAAACCCGTAAAAAAGTAATTCTTAATTACGGGTTTGCCTAGTTTTATACTGCACTTATCATGCATATATATTATATGTGTACCACCATTAGTACTTGTTTGTGTTTAGAAATTATTTTTTGAATCATGGAGGGATCTTACTTTGAAAAGACCAATCGGAATCACACTAATTAGTTATATATACATTTTCGGAATAGCGACTTTAATCGCTACGACATTTTTCTTTGATCAAATCGCCAGTAACATTGAATTTGTTGAAAAACTCGGTTTACCTAATTTCCCAGAAGAATTATTCCGAGTTGTTATCGCCATTGCAACTTTAATAATCATATATGGATATATGAATTTAAAACCTTGGGGATTTTGGTTAATGATTCTTTACTGTATTAGTTTCGGAGCTATAAGCTATCTTATAATACTTTCATATAATAAGCAGTTATTTATAGGGAACTTCGTATGGTCCTCTATTGTTTTAGTCTATTCTTTAGCGGTCCATAAAAAATTCTTTAACAGGAATGAAACAAGGAATATAAAATTTGCTCGATAACTATTTTATAAAATGATCTGTTTCAAGATAACTTTTGATAAAATGAATGCATTGCTCAACTTCACGAAAACATTCATGAAAAAGATCTGTTTGAAGTACTTCAAAAAATCGATTTGTTCTACGAATGCAGATGTTAGAATATGTAATTTCTTTTCCGATTTTCAAATTATGTATACCTTGAATAATAGATTCTAAATTTGCTTGTTTATCTGCGTATTCAAATAAATCTAATTGATTTTTCATAGTTAACATCTCCTTACCACATTATTATTCGATGTTTTTTGGTCAATTCCTTCCTTAAATAATATCGGGCTAATTTTCTAATATTTGAAATTAGACAAGTTCCGCAGTATCCCAACCTTTCATAAAGTATTTAGTGGGAGGGATATCTATTGGATTTTAATAACTGTGATCATCAAATGCAGTATTCTGTATTGAATGACCTAACAAAAGCAATGGATGGAGAACATGAAGCAATATGTTTTTACGAAATGCTTGCTAATATGGCACCTAAAGCAAGTATGAAAAAGAAAATCTTAGAAATAAGAGAAGATGAAATTCGCCATTTTCATATGTTCGAACATATTTATTTTTGTTTAACAGGATGTCAATATCATCCACAAACTCAGCCAACCTATCCGAAAAGCTTTCTACATGGCATTGATAAAGCATTCCACGATGAGCAAGAAACAGTGGATTTTTATCATTCTGTAGCTAGAAAAGTTCATGAGCCTTGGATTAGTTGTGCGTTTTCTGAAGCTGCATCTGATGAACAAAATCACGCTGTTTGGTTTTTATATTTCATGCAAGTTTGCAAAAACTAATTATAAAAAGAAGGATGACCTAAAGGCTTTTTAGAAGGCCTAGGTCATCCCTTTTTTACATAGCTAATTATCCATATAAGGTCTTAAAGCATTAATCCATATAGCATAACCTTTCCCATTTAGGTGAAGGCCATCACTAGTATATTGGCTATCCATATGGTCGTCTTTCAAGAACTTGTCATGAATATCTATCATCAGAATCTTATGCTTGCTTGCTAATTTTTTTAAACCTGTATTTAGACTTACTACCTGTGAATTGTGGACACGATAACCGTATAATTCGTTGTTTACAGGTAATACAGATGTCATAATAATTTTAGTAGATGGGCTTTTTTCTTCGATTGTTGATAGAATTTTGTCATAGTTTTTTAGAGTTTGTTCTTCAGTAAATCCTTTTGATATATCATTTACGCCAATCATTAATACGATTCGCTTAGGTTTACCACTTGTAATGGTATCCAATCGCTTTAAAAGACCAAATGTAGTATCTCCACCAATCCCACGATTAAGAATTGGTGCAATCGGAAATTCTTCAGCCCATTCATTGTATAAAATCATACTATCCCCCAGCATAACCGTGGATTCCCTTGTCACTGATAGTCTTTCGAACAATGTTTGACGTTGGTCATAGTGTGCTTGACGTAAAACAACCGACTCTTCATTTATTGACTTTTTATCCATCTTCGTTTTCATCACAGCAAGACTATTCGTTTGGACTATCACAGTAATTAACACAGCCATCAACAAAATATTGATAACAAATGATATTCTTAATCTTTTTTTCATAAAAATCACCTACAAGCAATCATTCCGTATATTTTGTAATCTATGACTCTATTTTATAATTTTTGGTTCCTTTAAGCGAATATTACCCTTTTTGAAATAAATATAAATGCCATTGACTGCGTTATATCTGTAACGAAAGTTTAAGGTTAGAATCTGTCCTTTATAAGCGAAATATACTCTAGAATTCCTTCAACAATTGCATTTCCTTGCATTTCTAATCTTTTCCTATCTCTAATCCTTTTTATATCAATCGTCGAGTCCATAAAACCACCTTCTATTAATATTGCTGGCATCGTTGTTTCCTTTAGTACAAAATAATTGGCTTCTTTAATACCTCGATCCTTTAGTACCATGGCTTTTACAACTTTGGGATGAATACATTGAGCAGCTATAGTTGACTTCGGATTTTTACTTTTGGGCATCATGACAAATGTTTCTACACCTGTCCAAGTTCCCCATTTCCCTGTGTTTGCATTGTGGTGAATTGATATATATAGATCCGCTTGTTTAATATTGGCTAGTTTAACCCGTTCAATTAGACTTCTATCTTTCTCTCCCGTCGGATCATCAACTCGAATATATTTAATCCCATTTGCTTTACGTAAACGTTTTTCAATTGTTTGTACTACTTTGTTATTAAAATGCCATTCCTTTGCCCCATCGGGAGTTTGCTTTCCAGGTGTATATTTTCCATGTCCTGCATCGATAGCTATTAACCAATTCTTTTTCATGAATAATCCCTCCTCTATTAATCAAATAGAAGAGATTTTCAAAAAAAGGACATTTTATTTATTATCTTCATTCCATTCTAATAGTTCAATTCGATTGCCAAAAGGATCGAATATGTAGATTCTGTTTGCATTAGGAAGTTTGTCATCTTCTAGAAAATCAATTTTGTTATTTGAAAGATGTTTTTTCAATTGCTCAAGGTTATTTATTTCAAAAGCTGGATGTGCTTTTTTCGCAGGTGAAAAGGGTTCTTCAATTCCGATATGGATTTGAATATTTCCAGAAGCGAACCAAACTCCGCCATTTTTCTTCAATGTATCAGGTTTTTCAATTTCTTCAAAACCTAATATTCCTGAAAAAAATTGACGTGATACATTTTCACTACCTTTAGGAGCTGCCAATTGGATATGATCAATCGCTTTAAAATGGAATACCATCATCATCATCTCTCTTCCTATATTTAACTTTTATACTAATATCATCTATCACCAGCTACATATAAATAAATTTAATTAAAATGATATTATTCTATAAATAATACTTATGTCTTTTAAACTATTCGAATACTTTAAATCACTTGTTAAAAGGCAGTAAAAAAACAAAGGCCACTCTTATAAAAAGAGCAACCTCTGTAATTATGAAATGGATTTGAATATGATTAAAATTACTTCTAATACAATTATCCTTTTCATTATTAGGTAAATGGTAGGTAATTGTTAGTGACTATATTGGTATTTAAACTGTTTAGCCTTAACTTTTCCACTTTTTAATTTAGTCTATAATATGCCTTAACTGATCTAATAATCGCCTAATCCGCAAAAAAATTATGACAATTCAATGGATATTTTATATCTTATTTTCGTTATGTGAATGGATTTAATAATTTTATTTCAACATTTTGGAGATAGTTGATGTAATATCATTTTGAATATTTTCAACGATATTAAAATCAGTAGCATCTATATATATTCTCCTCAATTTTTCATGTATTTCTTTTGCTTCAGCTAAATTGGCAGTTCCTTCATTCATCTTCTCACGATAACGAGAGGCAATATCGCTGATTTGTTTCTCATATATCTCATCAGTTGCTGGTGTAATCGCAATATGATAGAGATCGATAATTTCATCTCCTTCTCTACTTGGAAAATACTCATGAGGTGCTGTACTATCGAAAATCGCCATACCTAATTCCCGGAAAATCAGCATATCTAAACTGTTTGGATCAAAACCACAATGGTAAATTTCTACGTCAAAGCCTTTACTCTCTGCCGTTTCCGCTAATTTTTTTAAAAGTGTTGACTTACCAGAACCCGGTCTTCCCTTTAAAAAATAGCGTTTACGGAGTCCTTCTGTTAAATTAGGTACAAAGTCTATAGCACCTTTTGGGGTAGCTGCACCTAAAAAGCGATGACGAACGTTTGCCTCCTTATTTAGCTCGATATCTAGAAAGAATCGTTCTTTTAATTCTTCTGTTAGACCATCTAATTTTTCGTAATCCATATTCGTTATATAAATAGATTCCCATTCATCATGAATCGATAATGCTTTTGAAAATGCATCATAAGCTTTTGCATAATTGGTTTCTTTCTGCTCGATTAAATGTTTGATCTTATCTTTTTGAGCTACTAATCTTTTTTGATTCCACGCTATGCCAAGATTCACATATTCCTCAACTACTCCAGCCACTTTGGGTTCTAGAATATGTGGAGCCGTACCATCTACAATAGCAATTTTTGCTGTAGATATAATGACACCATCAAGTGCATCTGCATCTGAAGAGCAGTGAATGTACTCCACATCATATCCTTGTTCATTGAATACTTTCGCTATGTTTTTGATCAAAAATGATTTACCATTTCCTGGTCCACCTTTTAAGATGAATACCTTATCTAACTCAGAAAAGTTAATATCAAAAAGGCTGTAACTTCCTTTAGCGGTATTTCCATCTGCAAAGTAATGGTATTCTCTCCCTTTCACTTTCAATAATTCTCCTCTCAAATGAGATACGTTCTACATTGTTAGGGTATGCAAAATAAGAGATATAGGTGCGAGCCTAGTTAACACCATTATGTAAAAAACTAAATAATTACTTTCATAAAATTTATTATAAGGAACTCAGAAATTATTGAACTTCTTCATATTATTCACACTTTTTTAGGAGATAAAACTTGTGATAAGTAACTAAAATAGGCTCTTTGTAAATAGTTGGGGTGGGGAC
>NZ_ML122580.1:0-27234 GCF_003844195.1 Rummeliibacillus sp. TYF005 | reverse complement strand
AGTCATTTACACAAAATTATTGACACTCCCAAAATACCTAAATTATAGTAATTTATTATTATAAATATAATTTTTAATTTAGTTCTGCATGTAAAAAATCTATATGTTTTGACTATTCGTTTGACAATTATTTATATTCCCTTTAGATTTATGTAAAATCTCATATAACACAAGGGAGAAATTTCAAATGCTAATTAAGAAAAAAATTAAAATGGATAATACAAAAGGTGTAAACAGTATTAATGGGGTTTTATCTTTTCAAGGGGTTATTTTAAATGTACATTGTTTTGTAAGTGATGGGGTTCTGATTGATACTGGTGGAAAAAGATTACTTAAACACTTTGCTCCTTTCTTATTGGAACAAGATTATGACCAAGTTTGGATTACACATCATCATGAGGATCATACAGGTGGTGCAGCTTTTATAGAGAATACAATCAAAGTTCCTATTTATATTCATAAAAAGTCGTTGGATGCCGCTAGTAACAAGCCTGACTATCCCCTATATCGGCAACTCTTTTGGGGAAGAAGGAAAAGTTTTCACGCTAATCCCTTTTCAGACACAATGCCTTCTCGAAATTCCATGTGGGAGATTATTGAAACACCAGGTCATACTAAGGATCATCTTGCCTTTTTAAATCGCCAAACGGGACAACTTTTTACAGGTGACCTATATGTCACGCCGAAAACAAAAGTTATCATGCAATCTGAAAGTATCCCTACTATTATCAAATCATTAGAAAAAGTAATTGCATATCAATTTGATGATGTATTTTGTCAACACTCAGGATATGTAGAGGATGGCCGAAGGATGCTAGCGGCAAAGAAAGAGTATTTAGAAGAAATTCAACATAAAATTTTAACACTTCATAAGAGCGGTTTTACTATTAAGGAAATTCAAAAGCAACTATTCCCCCAAAAATACGCGATTACAAAATTCTCATCTGGTGATTGGGACTCTATTCATATTATTAATTCTGTTATTTTTGATCAAAATTAAAAATCAATAAGAAAAGGTGTAACGCTTATTCACACATTACACCTTTTCCTTACTATTTAATTACACCACAAGCTATACGATCTCCTGAGTTTCCACTCGGATCTGTAATATAATCATCTTTGTCTGCATGAATGATAAATGCACTACCATTATCGTCAAATAATGAATGCTCTGCTCCTTTTTCAATCGTGAAATCTTTCGTTGTAAATTCTACATCTACAGTTCCATCTTCCTCCACCTGAATATTTGGCAAATCCCCTAGATGATAGCCTTTTGGATTATTATATCCGTGCTGTTTTTGTGTTGGATTAAAGTGTGCACCAGCTGATTCGAACTTTGGTTTTTCACAAATACCTACTTCATGAATATGAATGCCATGAGTACCTGGAGATAAATCTTTTAATTTTAAGTCAATCTTTACTCCTTGGTCAGTCTGTGTTAAATTTGCAGTTCCAATATCTTTTCCCTCAGAATTGATAAAATCAGCTTTTGCTGTAACACTTTTTTCCCCATTAACAGCTTTCATTTCACTATCTTCTTTTGATGCCGAACATCCTGCTATTAAACTAATTGTTGCAATGATTAAAAGAATTTTTTTCATTTACTAACACTCCTTTTTTGTCAGACTGTACAAAAAAGTGTGTATTTAATCAAAAACCTCTTTAAAATAGGATCACTTTCGATTATCGAATGCATTGTTTTTTTAGTAAGTATCTTATATCATCTTCAATAAAGCTTCTTCACCAATCATGCCTTTTGTAATCCCAAGTTCTTCTGCTTCAAACGTAACAGATTCTAAAGGAGCGTATAATAATTCCTCAATTGTTTTGACACCAACAGCTCTACCCGCAACAATTTTACGGTCAGCTAATCTAGTATTCAAAAGTCCCACATCTAAAGCTCCACACATAATATACCCTTTGTCATTAGAAATAGTGAGTAACGTTGTCTTTGGCAAAAAAACAGAAACCGCAGTGAACGAATGCCCTTGAATAATTAATGTCTCTGTAGAAACCATTTTTATCCCTCCTCCATATATACATATGGGACTGAAAGAAAAGTGGTTCTACTAATTTTTGAAAAGAATTCATTTCAAATTTTTCAATTAAACGCAACTTTGATTATGATTTAAGTTTTCTAAATTTTAATCCATCCTTCTATAATCCTCATTCATCTTTAAAATCCTCAGTTTCATCTACCAACTATTGCCACCTATAATCTGCTCCTATAAAATATAAACCAATATTTCATAGGAGGATTTGACATGACTAATATCGATGAATTATTACATACTTTACCAACTACCGCTATTTCTGACGCACTTGCTGGTACGACTAATTTAAATGCTGCTATAAAGCCTTTACAAGATCACTTTCATATTGCCGGACGTGCAGTAACTGTACGCTTACCAATCGGAGAAAATGGTGCATTATTAGAAGCGATTCGCATCGCTCAACCCGGTGCAATTTTAGTTGTTGATGCCAAAGGAGATACAAATCGTGCGGTTGCAGGTGATTTCGTTATCTCCTTAATGAAAGGAATGGACATTCAAGGACTTGTTGTTGATGGCGTAATTCGCGATATTCAAGCAATTCGGGAATTAGACTTCCCTGTTTTCAGCTTAGGTACAACGATTGCCGCAGGGAATAAATTTGGTGGTGGTGTTATTCAAGTTCCAATTGCAGTCGGTGGAATGAGTGTGCAACCTGGAGATTTTATCGTTGGCGATGCCGACGGTGTAGTTGTTATTCCTCAAACTCAAGTTCATGATGTTATACAAAAATCACTAAATAAACTCGAAAAAGATGAAGCTCGTGCTCAATCTGTATCTGGTGGAAAAGATGAAATTATTGCCTATTTAGATCAAGTTTTAGGAAATACAAAAGTATAGCCATCAAATGGCTGCCCTGGTTTAACAACAGGGCAGCCTCTTATTTATATTGACTTTATTGTTTGAAGACATAAATGACAGCAGCTTCATAAACGCTTAACAAATGCTAATAACATTATTCATTTAATAACAATTGCTCCGCATATTTTTTTGAAGTTCTTATTTCAACTGTTAGTGAGCTGTTTCCATAATATGTTTTGATTAAGAACGGAACACCGCTGTTATTCTGAAATCTAAAATCTAAAGCACCATATGAAACCGTTGCATCTCTTCCTTTTGGAACGTATCCAATATCGATTGAATGATGGTGTCTTTCTATATATTTTACATTTATTTTATCTATTGCGTTAAAAAGCGTTGAGGATGTTTGGCAAACCCCTCCCCCAATTCCCATTACCAGTTTTTTATTAATAATTTCTGGTGCGGGTTGATATCCATTCGCTTGGTCCCTCGGTCCAACCATCAGGTTAAATGAAAAATGATCTCCATTTCCAACAATGATATTGTTTAAAGCTTTTGCAGAAAGCTCTATATTTTTGTTTCTCTTTTCTTTTGTACGATTAAAATAGGTTGTATAGGAAGCAACTGCAACTTCACTAAATGTTGATACCTCATCTGGATTATAATTACTATGTGTTACATAAATCGGTAATTCTACGACACCACCAATAACAGATGTCTTCAAAATCCTATCTACTAGTTCATTTTCTTTTAGAATAACAAAAGGATTTCCTTTTAAAATGCTTCCATCTTCACCTATTTTATCAAGTTTCATCCTTTGGTCATACCCTTTTGTTGTTTCGGTACCCCTTGCTATTTCTTTTGCTATATCCTTTACCTCATTCACATACTCTTCATAATTAGTATCAAACCATATCTCATCAGGAGAAAAGGTTCTGATCACTTCTGAAGTATTTGGATCTACAATTTTAATATCATTAGAATTATTTACTTCGACTTTCTTATCAATTCCTTCTGCTATTACCTCAACTTGTTGCTCATCTTCTGATATCTTTTTATCTACTCCTTCTTTATTTATCGACTTTCCAAAACATCCTGCTAAACCAATTGAGCATGTTAATAATAAACCGAACATCCTTTTTTTCATCACAAACTTATCGAACACCCACCTCTTATATATTTTGCTTAAATATTGTATTCAATTGAATTTGAATCTGTGTGGTCCTTTTTAGACACATTATTTACATATACCAAAACGTTTAATAACAGACAAATTAGGCAATAAATATATTATGTCGAATAATTTGGAGGAAATCATATGTCTAATAGTAAGGATGAGCAATTAAAGAGATTTACAATCAATAATGAAAATGAATCTCCCTTAACAACAAATCAAGGTTTAAAAATGACGGAAGATGAATTTTCTTTGAAAGCAGGTTTGCGTGGTCCTACGTTAATGGAGGACTTTCATTTTCGTGAAAAGATGACTCATTTTGATCATGAACGTATTCCAGAACGTATTGTTCATGCACGTGGTGTAGGTGCACACGGTATTTTCCAACTATACGAATCATTAGAAGATTATACTAAGGCTAATTTTCTAACAGATACGTCAAAAATCACGCCAGTTTTTGTTCGTTTTTCCACTGTACAAGGTTCGAAAGGATCAGCTGATACAGTGCGAGATGTTCGTGGTTTTGCAACTAAGTTTTATACTGACGAGGGTAACTTTGATTTAGTCGGAAATAATATGCCGGTATTCTTTATTCAAGATGCGATAAAATTCCCTGATTTTGTGCATGCTGTGAAACCAGAGCCGAACACAGATATTCCTCAAGGTGCCAGTGCCCATGACACTTTTTGGGACTTTGTTGGACAAAATCCAGAAACTGCACATATGGTCATGTGGATTATGAGTGATCGCGCCATTCCTCGAAGTCTAAGAATGATTGAAGGCTTTGGCGTTCATACTTTTCGTCTTATAAATCAGAATGGCAAAGCACATTTTGTAAAATTTCATTGGAAGCCAAAACTAGGTCTACATTCATTAGTTTGGGATGAAGCACAAAGAATATCCGGCAAAAACCCAGACTTTCATCGACAAGATTTGTACGATGCCATCGATCAAGGTGAATATCCAGAATGGGAGTTAGGATTACAAATTATTCCTGAAGAAAATGAACATCAATTTGATTTTGACATTTTAGATCCAACAAAATTATGGCCAGAAGAGGATGTACCTGTAAAACTGGTTGGAAAATTAACGTTAAATCGAAATGTCGATAATTTCTTCGCAGAAACAGAACAAATTGCTTTTCATCCAGGGCATGTAGTTCCAGGGATTGATTTTACGAATGATCCACTTTTACAGGGACGGTTATTTTCTTATACGGACACGCAACTCTCACGTCTAGGTGGACCAAACTTTCATCAAATCCCTATTAACCGACCTGTATGTCCATTTACGAATAATCAGCGCGACGGAATGCATCAAATGATCATCCACAAAGGTCAAACTAGCTATCATAGAAATGCCTTAAACTACAATCAACCAGCTCCAGTACCACCAGAAGAAGGTGGCTATGAGCATTATCAAGAAAAAGTGGATGGACGACAAATTAGAGGTAGAAGTGAAAGCTTCTTAGATTTCTTCTCCCAAGCAAAATTATTCTACAATTCTCTTGCTACGTATGAAAAAGAGCATTTATTAAATGCCCTATGTTTTGAAATTGGAAAATGTAAAACTGAGATGGTAAAGATCAATGCAGTAGCTATTTTAAATCAGATTGATCGACAAATGGCTGAAGAAGTGGCCAATACGATTGGTGTTCCTTTACCTAAGGAAAATCATGAAGTGGATTCAACTAAAAAATCTCCTGCCCTTAGCATGGCCAATACAATTTTTAAAGCGGATACAAAAAAGGTCGCCATTTTACTTAACGGAACACCAGATGAAACTTTATTAAGAGAATGGATGATGAAGTTATTAGAGAATAAAGTAAATTATTGTTTAGTCGATAAAAAAATTTATGAGTTAAATCAAATAGGGAAAATTTCTGAAACATATGATATTGCAGACCCAACCCTATTTGATGCAGTGCTATTAATAAGTAGTGATTCAAATATCGATACACGAGCATTAGAATTTATTGATACTGCATATAAGCATTATAAGCCCATTGCCTTATCACTAAGTCACCCAAAATCTATCGAATTCAGTCGTGTAAAATTAAATTCCCCAGGCGTTTATGATTTAACCAGCCTAAAGATTAATCCATTTATTAATGGTATTGCAAAAGGGCGATTTTGGGATAGAGAAGTATAAAAATTCACTTTTTCGCATATCTTTTTAATTATTTATATAACCCAATGAGCCAAAAGCAAATTTGGGTTATTTTTCGTGGTATTTATATATAATCCTTTTTCCTTTTAGAATAATTTTGTATAATTAACATATAAGG
The DNA here is from genome assembly GCF_003844195.1 of Rummeliibacillus sp. TYF005. Taxonomy (NCBI): domain Bacteria; kingdom Bacillati; phylum Bacillota; class Bacilli; order Caryophanales; family Caryophanaceae; genus Rummeliibacillus; species Rummeliibacillus sp. TYF005. The sequence goes on along the minus strand of NZ_ML122580.1, from coordinate 20,921 downwards.
TAATAACTTCAATAGTAGATTCTAAGAGATTATTAATCGAAACGGGGGATGCGAATGGAAAAGTCTAAGGAGATTATGTTAAAAATGCAACATCTAGTTCCAAGAATACTCCAATGGTTTCTCAATATTTGTTTGATCATATTAGCCTTATTTTTAGCCATTTTAATGGTTAAAGAACTTATTGTTTTTTTCGAAATACTTTTCAGTCATCATAAGACCACTCACGAACATGAGGTCTTTTTTGCGAACATCTTAATCTTCTTTCTCTACTTTGAGTTTATCACCATGATTGTTAAATACTTCAAAGAGGACTATCACTTCCCACTACGGTATTTCATCTATATCGGTATAACTGCAATGATTCGACTTGTAATTATTGACCATTCGGATGCAAAAAGTATGCTTCTTTATGCATTTGTTATATTATTGCTCATCATCAGCTACTTCATTATCAACATTACCCCTCTAGAACGCCCTATGAAAATATTTTATAAGAGAAAAACTAAAATAGAATAGTGCTGTATTAAATCTCCAATAATTATGAAATAATTCAAAATTATAATATAGAATTTCAAACATTATTAACAGATTAGCATACTCATAAAGGCCTCATTTATTCGACAACATTCTACTAAATTTACAAATATTTATATGTAATTTATTGTATTTTAGTGGTAAAAAATATATTATTAATTTGAATATAGTAAAAACATATATATTTATAACTCAGCCAAATTTTAGGAGGAACCTTTATGCAGATAATCTGGTTAAGGTCTAAAACAACTATGCCTACCCCACTTGAAGACGCTGTTGATCGTGATAGATTATATAAAATACTTAATAATGATTATGCAAAAAAACTGACAATACTACGCGCACCTGCAGGATATGGAAAGACAACAATATTAAGTCAATGGTTACGCAAAACTAATACAACCATAGCGTGGTTATCGATTGATTCAGCAGATAATGACCCCATGCGATTTTGGCAATATATTATTAATACGCTTTCTGAAGTTACACAAACTGATATCAATTTAGAACTCTCCTCACTATTATCTTCTCAAGATCCATCCAATTTAGAGTCCTTAATAGATTCTTTTATAAGTGAAATTAGCAATATTAATCAAAAAATCTCCATGATTCTCGATGATTATCATCTAATTAAAAATGAGACTATTCATTCGATGCTAACACAATTCATCGAGTATTTGCCTGAAAATGTTCATGTTTTTATAACAACTAGATCAAAGATCCCTCATCTTCCTATAGCTAGATGGACGACCAAGCCATGGTACAGAGAAATTGGGATGGAACTTCTTCGTTTTAATTATGAAGAACTACAACAATTTTATGAGAAGAAAAAATTATTGATGACCAATTCATCTATTTTACCGATAATTTTAAAAAAGACAGAAGGCTGGATAGCTGGAATACAATTAGCTGAACTTTCAATGAGGAGCTCTTCATCAAATGAAATAAAGTTTGATGATTTTACTGGTGCTAATCCATATATATTCGATTATCTATTGGATGATATTTTAAAAAGTCTTCCAGAGGACTTACAAGATTTTATCTTACAAACTTCAATTTTAGATTCTTTAGACCCGAATGTTTGTAATAATTTTACCAATCAAACGAATAGCTTGAACATACTTTCAGATTTAGAAAAGATGGGTCTTTTCATCGTGCGTTTAAACGCTGACCCTCCTGTTTTTCGATACCATCATTTATTTGCAGAAGCATTACAAATAGAGTTTAAAAAAAGGTATACTGAAGAAAAAATCCAAACGATAATTCAACATGCTGCCGACATTTTATATCGCAATGGATATTACATCTCTGCTATTGAATTATTATTAAAAAATAATAACTTTTCGTTAGCTTCAACGTGGATTATAGAATATCTTGTTGATATTTTTACTTTGGGACAAACATCTACTCTTGTTAACTGGGTACGGATTATGAAAAACAACAATTACTCTATTCCGATTGAAATTTTTGTAATGGATATAATAGCACTTATTTCTGCTTTTCAATATGAAGAAGCTGCCATATTAATAATTGAACTAGAGATGAGACAACAAATCGAAAATTGGATGGAACAAGAAGAAAATCTAGGAGTTGCTAGTATTTTCGAAACAGTGAAAGCTTATGCGATCATTTCGTCAGCAGGTGATGTTAAACAAGCGTTAGCGATTATTCAAAGGCAATTGAAAAAAGGGTTAGTAAGTTCAAGATGGGACAATATACGGATTCAATATAATACTTTTGAACACAAAATTTTACGAACAAGTATCGGTGCAAAAGGAAAGATTCAAATAAATGACGATGCCATTGCTTTTTCAAACTTAATGAGAGAATCTGAGTTTAAAGATCAGCATATGACTGTTTTTGGCTATGGTTTGTCAGCTGAGACTATGTATGAAGTCAATGCTATTGAATTAGCATCTGAAGAATTAGAAATTGCTCTAGAATCTGGTCTTCGCAATAATGATCCTGGACTATTTATACCTATGTATCTCCTAAAAGCACAAATATATATAAAGAACAATAACTTTTCTTCTGCACATCTATTATTGACAAACGCAATGGAACTTGTACAAGAAAAACATTGGATTCATATATTACAAACTATGAATGCAAAGTGTTTTATACTTGAAGGAAACCTTCTTCAAGCAGAAAAAGAGCTTGCCACTTCTAAATTTGTTAATGGCCAAATCTCAAACTAATGATGCTTTGAATATGATATTACCTGTTAAGGCTAAAGCATTGCAAGAAGGACAAATCTCAACTATTATTGAAGCCTTTATACTAGAATCTATTTGTGAAAAAGCTCTTGGAAATGTTGAAGCTTCTTTCGTAGCTATACATGAAGCGCTAAAATATGGTTTAGCTAATAATTATATTCGTTCTTTTTTAGATGAAAAAGACTGTTTGCCCATATTAAAAGAATATTTAAAAATGCGACAAACAACGGAAAGTATAAATGAGAATAAGGTGCCTCTTTCATACGTAAATTATTTGCTTGAAAGTTCTGATTCATCAGATCATCGATTTGAATCACTTACATCGCGCGAGATGGAAATATTAACTTTACTATCTAAAGGTGCAACAAATAAAGAAATCGCCAATCAGCTTTATCTTTCTGAAGGTACTGTTCGTGTATATTTAACAAATATATATAGTAAATTAGGTGTCAATTCACGTTCTAAAGCAATGCTTTTATTAAAATAAATAATTTCCCCTTATAAATGCATATTTAAGAATAAAACATCACACAGTGGATATTTCGTCTTCATCCATTGTGTGTCAGTTGAACCAATCATAAAGTTCAGGTCTTATCCCCTTATAGTTACAGCTGAGTATTGATTTGTTTTTCGAAGTGTCTTAGTATTCAAACACCCTTACGACAACAATGTACGCATTTTGACAAAATACTTCATTTTTCTGAATTTTAATAATAATTATTCCCTAGGAAATATTTTCGATATTTCGAAGAGAAATTTTTCAATGATCTTTTAGTAGAATCTGAATTCAGTCTCCCATTATGTAAAAAAGCCATTTAATAAAGTAAATACTTTATCAAATGGCTAATATTATGCTCTAACAAATTCAAATCTTATGCTTTTAAGAAATCCGGATCTAAATATGCTGGGTTTGGATATTTGTAGAAACCTTCCCCTGTAGCTTTTCCCATTTTCCCTTTATCGATAAATTGAGTTTTCAACATATCAGCTATAGGTTGTACTGCTGGATTATGCTTTGCTTCTGTAGCAACAATATTATATGCAGTTTGTAATCCAACAACATCTAGAATAGCAAAAGGTCCTAATGGTGCTCCTGTTGCTAGCATCCATGTCTTATCTATTGTTTCAGGATCAGCCACACCTTTCGCTAACAATGCTTGACCAGCGCTTAAAAATGGAACCAATAAAGAATTTAAAATATAGCCAGGTTGTTCTTTAAGAATATGAAGAGGAATCATACCAATTGATTTTGCAAAATCAATCACTTCTTGTTCGTATTTTTTGTCTGTTCCTGGATGTCCCATTACTTCAGCAGTATTGTTTTTCCATACTTCGTTCGCAAAATGTAATGCTAAGAATTTTTCTGGGCGACCAGTATATTCAGCAAATTGACTAGGAACCATTGTTGATGAGTTAGAAGCAAAGACTGTTTTTTCTGGCGCAACAGTTGCTAAATCTTGATAGAATTTAATTTTAATCTTTTCTAATTCTGGAATTGCTTCGATGATTAAATCTGCATCTTTGACAGCTTCTTTTAAATTTGAACTAAATGTAAAACGTTCAAGTGCTTCTGCTGCTTTTTTTGCATCATTGAAATATGTTGCATAAGTATCTTTTAAACCAGTTAGACGTTCTTTTGCTTTTTCTAATGCAGCATCATTAATATCATAAACACTTACATTATAGCCATGAAATGCAGTTTGAAAAGCAATTTGACTTCCTAGAACACCACTACCTGCTACAGTTACATTTTTGAAATTCATATAAATGATCTCCTTTTGAACGCATATTATCATTACAATTTTATTATTACTATTTTCTCCTTTAAAAGTCAATAAAAAAGTAAGTATTCACTTACTTTTAATAGAGTAATAGTTTCCATAAAAAAAGCTAAATCTCAAGACACTTTAAACTAAGTAAAAATGTCTTTTTGATTAGCAATTTTTCATTGATTATTTTAGATGAATCTCATTTGAATCTTTAACAAACTGGATTAAATTGAATGTTTTATCGTTTCAAACCCTAAATATAGACAAAGTAGAGATAATAGAAAAGCAACAACATTTTCTGTTTTACTTCCTGTACGTGTTGTTATTGGAAATCGCACCATTATGTTCAGTGGGAACAATAACATAATCCCTTTTTTGGTGAACATATCTAAAATATAGTGACTGACCATACCAATTAAAATCCCCGCTATAATTGAATCGTTTGAAATATATCTTGTCATCAGCAATATTATAAGAATCAAAAAAAGTAAACTATGCGTAATAGATCTGTGACCAAATAGTGTGTTTACGATTTTTGAAATGATAGGAAATGTCCTTCCTATTTTACTGCCTGTATGACAAATATCTGGAAGTAACGCGCCAAATACACTTGCACCAACTAATATTATTGGATCATAGTGTGTAATTTGTGCAAAAGCAAGACTTGATGCAATGCCGCCTAAGATGTGAGTGTTTCCTGTCATGCTTTTTTCTCCTTAATTATTCTAATATAGCAATGTAATGATTTTACACTATTTTAAATGAAATTTGTATTATTACTTACTTTTCTATATTCCACACTCATTTATAAAGAATATTGCCTATCAAAATAGTTACGATAATCTCCACTTATAATTTTCTGCCACCAGTATTTGTGTTCTAAATACCAGTTAATCGTTTGTTGTATACCTGATTCGAATGTATATGTCGGTTCCCATCCAAGTCTTTTTATTTTTGTGGGGTCTATTGCATAACGTAAATCATGTCCTAACCGGTCTGGCACAAATTCTATTAACTTTTCTGATTTTCCAAGCGTATGGATAATCGTTTTTGCCACTTCTAAATTTGTTCGTTCATTATGACCACCGATATTATAAACTTCTCCATTGATGCCTTTATGCAAAACTAGCTCAATCGCTTTACAATGATCATATACATGTAACCAATCTCTAATATGATTTCCTACTCCGTATATGGGAACTTTTTGATCGTTCAATACTCGAGTAATTGTCAATGGAATAAGCTTTTCTGGGAAATGAAACGGTCCATAATTATTAGAACAACGTGTAATATTTATCGGTAAATCATATGTTTCGTGATAAGAACGTACTAGCAAATCTGATGAAGCTTTACTGGCACTATATGGACTATTAGGTTGTAAAGGCGTATCTTCTGTGAAATATGATGTGGGATTCAAGTCTAACTGCCCATATACTTCATCTGTGGATATATGAACAAATTTCTGAACTTTTGTCTCTTTTGCTGCCTCTAGTAAAACATGAGTTCCCACTACATTTGTTTGAACAAAAATTCCTGGATTCTTTATCGACCGGTCCACATGACTTTCTGCTGCAAAATGAACGACATAATCAAATTTCTCTTTTTCAAATAGAGGAATAATTGTATCTACGTCTGTAATATCAGCTTTAACAAAATGGTAATTCCCCATTTTCTCAATGGATTGATGCTTTGTTAAGTCTCCTGCATAAGTCATTAAATCTAAATTGTAGATTTCATATTCAGGATATTTATTAACCATATATTGTACAAAATTTCCACCGATAAATCCTGCACCGCCAGTAATGAGTATTTTTTTTCTCATCAAATCCACCTCCGATTAAACGGCTTATGCTTATGCTAATATTTTTCCAGATGATTGCAGTGCAATCTCTTCTAAATATTGTCCGTACTCTGTTTTCATAAGGGGTTTTGCAAGCGCAAGTAATTGTTCTTGCGTAATATACCCTCTTCTATAAGCAATTTCCTCAATACACGCAATGTACATTCCTTGTCTTTTTTGAATAGCTTCCACATAATTAGATGCTTGTTGAAGAGATTCGTGAGTACCTGTATCCAACCAAGCAAGTCCTCTTCCTAAAACCTCTACTTTTAACTTTTGACTTTTTAAATAATGCTCAATAATTGACGTAATTTCCTTTTCACCTCTGGCCGATGGTTGTACATTTTTTGCAATACTCACTACATCATTATCGAAGAAATATAATCCTGGCACCGCATAAGAGGATTTTGGAAATTCAGGTTTTTCTTCTATTGAAATAGGATTTCTATCTTTATCTACTTCAACTACACCATAAGCACTTGGATCTTTTACATGACAGCCAAATATAACGGCACCAGTTGTTAATGTTGATACTCTTTGAAGTCGATTACCAAAATCTGAGCCATAAAATATATTGTCACCTAAGACTAATGCTACTGGTGAATTACCTATAAACTTTTCCCCAATAATAAATGCCTCAGCCAAGCCATTTGGTTCTGTCTGCACTTCATAAGTCAAGTTGATACCTAGTGATGTGCCATCTCCTAAAAGTTCTTGGAAACTAACGATATCTCGAGGAGTTGAAATAATTAAAATGTCTGTAATACCAGCTAACATAAGAACCGATAAGGGATAATAAATCATTGGTTTATCATATATAGGAAGCATTTGTTTCGATACAGCCTTTGTCAAAGGATATAGTCTTGTACCAGATCCTCCCGCTAATATAATCCCTTTCATCTAGTACTTCCCCCTTTTATGATTCTACAAATTTGATCAACATCTTCTAAATCAAAATCAGCATAGAGCGGTAACGTTAATACTCGGTCAGCTATATAGTTTGCAACGGGTGTATCATTCGGATTAAATCTATTTCTGTAACATTCAAAACTATTTGTAAGTGGATAAAAATATTTTCTAGCAAAAATATCCTGTTCTTTTAACAGCTCCCATACTTCATCTCTAGAAAATTTATAATTATCAAATACAACAGGGAAATAAGCATAATTACTTTTTACATCTTGTTGAATAAACGGGAATTTAATTCCTTTAATTTCACTTAGTTGCTCTATATATCTTTCATATACACATTTTCTTTTTTGTATTTCTTTCTCGACATTTCGAAGATTGCAAAGTCCCATCGCAGCTTGAAATTCGTTCATTTTTGCATTGCCACCCACATACTCGATAGACTCTGGTCCTGTTATCCCAAAGTTTTTATATGCATTTAATACTGGTATAAGCTGAGGGTCCTTAAAAGTTAACGCCCCTCCTTCAATGGTGTTAAACACTTTTGTTGCATGGAAACTAAACATGGAGGCATCACCAAAATTAGCAACACTCTCTCCTTTATATGTAATACCAAATGCATGCGCTGCATCATAGATGACTTTTAAATTGTATTTTCGTGCGAGTCTTTCTATATCCTCAACATTACAAATATTCCCATACACATGAACTGGAACAATTGCTGATGTATTTTCTGTTATTAAGCTTTCTAGTTGATTTGTTTGGATTGTGTAGTCTTCGGGGTTAATATCACAAAATACAGGCTTCAGGCCATTTCTTACAATAGCGTGTGTTGTGGAGGCAAAGGTGAAAGGTGTCGTGATAACTTCTCCTTTTAAATTAAATGCGGAAAGTGCATTCTCTAATGCAAGATGACCATTAGAAAAAAGAGAAAGGTTTGGCACATTTAAATAATCTAATAGTTTTTGTTCAAGCTCTTGATGTTTCGCCCCCATATTCGTCAACCAATGTGTCTCCCACAGATCTTTTATTTCTTCTATATATTCTTCAAAAGGTGGAATTGAGGATTTTGTTACTTGGATAGGAGTGAACATTAATGTTATCACCTCATATTCTATATAATATTAATGATTATTCAATATTACTTTAACCAAATCAGTGATATTCTCCATCTTCTCTTGCATTTCTTCAATTGAAGTAAACTTCAAAATCATTAATCCAATTTTTTGATGGGAACCTGTCAAAGCCTCAATATAATCTCCTGGCTGTACCACTAATTCAAATTCAACAATATTATTTTTCAAAGCTTCATTTAACCAAACCTCTTTAAAAATACCTGTTTGTTGACTATTAAGAATATACATGCCCCAATAACCTTTTGATGGGGCCATTTTTAAATCGCTACAATTTCCTCCTAATGCTGCCTTTATTGTATATTCCAATAAATCAACTCCAGTTGCATACTTTGTAGTTTGAGAAACCCATTCTCCACCATTACGAGCTGCAATTTCCATCAAATAAACATTACCTAAATTATCAACAATAATTTCAAAATTATATGCGCCTGTTTTCAATTTTAGTAAATTTAGGAGTCTCTGAATTTCATCATGAATTTTATTTTGAACTTGTTCAGGTAAATAATTTGGCCAACTAGAACCAATTGGAACAAATGGATTTAATCCTGATTTAGGGAATATTGTGTTTGCAAAACTTCTAAATACAAGTTCTCCATTAACCGAAAAACCATCTCCTGAAACAAAATTACCTTTACTTTCAATATACTCTTCTACAATAAAACGCTTAGACCTTGAAAAACTCAAAGCATATTCTACTTTCTGTTTAAAAAATTCCATTGAATCTATTTTTGAGACTCCTTTACTACCTGAAGAATCAACTGGTTTGATCATAATAGGAAACTTAAATTTATGAAGATCTGACATTGCTTCTTTCAAGGAGCTATATCCTTGTGATTTGGGGACATTAAAATTATTTTTCTTTTGAAATTCTCTAAATTTATCTTTCATAGATAATATTTCAACTGATTTATATGGTTGAGATGACAATCCTAAGCGCTCTCCTACATATGCTGCTGTTGGTGCACCTGGATCTGATGCGTAACAAACAATTCCATCTATGTTTAATGATTTTGCTAAAGCAAGTACTCCTTCTTTATCAGTCGTACTGACATTATAATATTCATGAGCATATTTATGACCAGGATTATCTTCTAAATAATCACATGTAATAACATAATGCCCCATTTCAATTGCAGTTTTAATAATTGGAATCTGAATATATGAACCACCAAGCATTAATAATCTTTTTATTTTAATTCGCCTCTTTTTCAATTATTAATTTTGTTTTTTTGTTTGCAAGTACCTCTTTTAAAGATTTTATAAGATATGAGAAACATTCAACTTTAAAAATGATTGATAAACCAACATAAATTATTATCCCAATTGTAATTTGAACAAGTAGCATTATTATAGGATTCAAACTGGCCCAATGAATTGTATATACTATCCCCCCCATTATTAAAGATAAAATTAACGAAGGAATAATATCTTTACATTGCTCTTGAATACTATAATTAAGAAGTTTAACATTAGGACTAGCATTAATAAAAAATGATATAACACTACTCAAAATCACTCCTAATGCCATTACATGAGCACCGAAGGGTATACAAATAATTAAAATTATACAAGATACGATTGTTTTGATAATTCCTAGTTTCAAAAATACATCACTGCGTCCTAGAGCATTTATTGCTTGTAAATTCGCTGTATGAATTGGCAATAAAGCATAGGCAGCACAGAAGATTTGAAGATATGGAACAACTTTAGACCATTTATTTGTTAATAAAATCTCAATCAGTGGATCTGCAATTACAGCAAGTCCTATCATCACTGGAAAAATAATAAATGTTCCGGTGACAATAGATCTTCTAACGATATCTTTTAATCTTTTTCTATCTTCCTGAAAGAACGATAAGGTTGGCAACATTACGGATTGTATTGAACCATTTATATTGTTTACAAGCAAGTTTGGAAATTGTTCTCCTCTATTGTAAAATCCAAGTGTAGTCGGACTAAATAATTTACCCACTATTAAACTTTGTAAATTTATATATAGTGTGTCTAGTAAATCAGAAACTAAAAGCTTCCAACCAAAAGAAAAGAGATTTTTAATTCTTTCAAACGAAAAAACTAGTTGAGGTCTCCATTTAAGGACAATCCATAATATTAAAGTAAGAACAAATTGATTTGATAATTGTTGTACTACAATAGCCCAGACTCCAAAATTTAAATATGCCATGACGATTCCAACCGGCCCAGAAATTATAATTGCACCAAGACTACTAACAAAAAGCTTTTTAAACTGCAGATTACGAGCAATAATTGCAATTTGAATAGAATTTAATGCTCCAAAAAAAAGTATTAACGAGAGTACTCTAAGTACAATAATGAAATCCTTTTGATCAAAAAAAGTTGCTATTAATGGTGCAGTAGTATAAAGAAATATATAAAGTAAGGTTGCTATAAAGATGTTAAAATAAAATACTGAAGAAAAGTCAATAATATCAGCATCTTTCTTTTGAATAATAGCGGTATTAAAGCCACTTTGTACTAAAACTCTTCCAACAACTACAAAAACCATTACCAATACGATTAACCCAAATTGATCTGGTCCTAAAAAACGTGCTAGTACAATAACTACTATAAATTGGATACTTTGCGTTCCAATTCTTTCTAAAATTCTCCATATTAAAGAAGATATAACTTTTGATTTTGTTACCATATAGCCCACTTGACCAACCGCCTTCTGATAAATTTAAGGAAATTCAGAAAAGACGGACAATATTGATTCATTAAAATGATACACTTTCTTCTTATACTCAAATTTGAATATATGCTAAATAGTTCTTTAGATTTTAATTCACTAAATTTTCTTTGTTCTACTAAAAGAAAAAAGCGATTTTTAAGTATTGTTTTTTCTATTATTTTTTGATACTGATAATTTGTATATAGATTTAATTCATGTAGCATTTTTTCAATATTCTTAAAGTGATCTTTCTTATCTTCCAAGTTAGTGAAATTTAACATAGTCCAAGATTCCTCATCTCCAATTCTATATGCTGACATAATTTCATCTATATAATATACCTTCCCTAATAACGCTAAATGAATAGCTAATGGATAATCTCCTACTGGAGAAATTTGAACAAATCTAGGTCTATTAAGTACCAATTCTGTTAAACAAAACATCGAGTTGGTTAGAAAAAGACCTCCCCCTTCTTCAATCACTTCAGAAACTTTATAGATTTTGTTTCCTTTATGTGAATGATATTTAGCAATAAGTTTTTTATCTAAAGCAGAAACTATGTTACCAGCATGTACGCATAAACTACATTCTGGATGTTTTTCCATATAGTCCACTTGCTTTTGAAGTTTATACTGATCTATCCAGAAATCATCACCTTCACAAATGGCGAGATATTTTCCTTTGGCTCTATTTATATTAAACATTTCAATTGAAACACCTTTTGAATACTGATTTTCCAATTGATATATAGGTTTTATAATTTCCGGATATTTTTCTTCGTATTTTCGAATAATTTCTGCAGTCCTATCTGTAGATGCATCATCATAAATTAAAATTTCAAATTTAAAATTTGTTTTTTGCATTAAGAAGCTGTCAAGTGCATCAGCTATATACTTTTCATGGTTATACGTTATACAGTTAATACTCACTAAAATATTTTCCATTTATAATACTCTCCCTGATTCATGATATTATTAAGCTCAATATAATTAAGTTATTTTTTGTTTGGTAAATTTTTGTTTGATCAATAAAACGTATTCAAACAATGTCATACAAACTCTAAATCCTAAAACTCCACATATTAAAGCTGTCACCTTTTTAATAATTCCTTTTCCGCATTTTAAAACAGCTCGATTTTCTTGTAATAATTTAACCGTTTTATTTTTTTCTATGTTAGTGAATTTTCCAGAAAACCAAATTGCAACAAAATAGCGAGTACAAAGATTATTTAATAACTGAATTTTAAGATTATTATTAATTACTCTTTTTTTAAGTTCTTCATACCAAAACTTTGAGATTAGAATTCCGTCATTGATATCTTTATTTGTTAAGTTAGTTGTAATAGCTCCGCTTCTTTCTTGTCTATAAACATATAATGATTTATCGTAAAATCTTACTTTTCTTGCTTTTAAAAATAGCTGAGGTGTCCAAAGAACATCCTCGTAATGTTTTCCTTTTTCGAAAAATAACTTATTTTGAAGAATAAATTTTCTATTTATAAGGTATAGAACAGCATACCAATTAAAGTTTTTGTTATGCGTAAAAATGTATTCAAGAAAAGTTTTACCATCTGTATTTCTTATTTTCCTACTGATTTTAATATTTGATTCTACTACTATATTTCTTTGCTGGTACAATATTTTATATTTAAAAAAAATAAAATCTAAAGTAGTAGAGTTTATTAATATTTCAACTAAGTCATATAAAAAATCTTCTGCCCAATAATCATCAGAATCTATGAATATTAAATAATCACCAGTAGCGTTTAATATTCCAACATTTCTAGCATCAGATAGGCCCCCGTTTTCTTTATTTATTAATTTAATGCAACGATATTTTTGGGCATAGTTTTCACATATTACTTTACTATTATCCGTAGATCCATCGTTTATTAATAAAACTTCCAAATTATTATAGGATTGCATTAAGACACTCTCTATACATTGAGCTAAATAATCTTCAACATTATAAACCGGAATAATAACACTGATTTTCATATAAATTTCTCCCTGAGTTAATTAATCTAAAATTTTAATATATTTATTTTTAAAGTAGTATTCATTATTATTAAATATATTTGTATACGGAGTTTGAAAAGACTCTACTGAGTCTAATCCTGTAAGCCTTTCTAGAGAATTTAACTCTTTCGTTAAATAAAGTACACTTAAAATAATTAAACATATAGAATAAATTAATTTATTCATTCTATCTTTATATAGATAGTAAAAATTTGTGAATAATATTATATTTAAAACCCCTCCATAAAGAGCAATTCTTGCTGCTGAAAGTTCAGAGAATTTAAATATAAAATAAAAACAATAACTTAGGATGTAAATATTAATTAATTGTTTTGAATGCTCACCCTTTGATATATAAAAATCGTAATAGAAAAAGGCAATTATTAAAAACAAGATTCTGATAACACTTTGAAAATCAAGTATATTATTTACTCCGGAATAAGGTGTTGTATAAGGTAATATTCTATCAATAAAAGGTATTCCATTTAATTGACTTATTAATGGACCAATTGGTAACAAGGATATAAGAATGCTAAATACCACTAAATATATAAGCGTTTTTTTCTTAAGATCTATTTTAGAAATATAATATAAGGGTATTAGTATGATAGATGATAAGTGTATTAATGCTAATAATAAGGTTATTATTATTAGCTTTATTACTTTATCCTTCTCGATACATTGAATTAAGTAATATATCCCTATTGCTAAAGTAAGTCCTTGTCTTAATCCACTAAATGTCCAAACAAAATAATAGAAGCAAAAGTAGAGCAATAAGGAAAGTACTGGATTATCACTATACTTCAAGCATATTTTACTAATGTAATACAAGTTAATAATTGCAATCACTATAAGATATTGTTGGTAGGAAAAACCTAATCCTTTTAAGAATGAGCCGAAAATTCTAAAGAAAATTTCCTGTTGATCAACACCATGTAAAAACTCGTTAATTGGAGATATGTTTAATCTATTAAATAAATATTGATATGCAAAATAATCAGGTCCTACGCCATATCGAAAAAAAGCAACTAACGATAAAAATGATAGAAAGAATAAAAAAATCATTTTACTTTTACCATTTATAAATGCAAAAAAAAGACCAAAAGCATAAATAGCATAATACATACTGAATCACCTTCTTCTATTAGATACTATTTATGTAAGTGGAGATATACTCATTATATTTATCCTTTTTGCAATATAATTGAGCTCTTTTCAAACAATTATTAGAATAACTAGATTTCCCTTTGTGAAGCAGATTTTCTATCGCTTTACTTAATTGATCTCTATTTTCTTTTTTGATTAATATGCCACACCTTTCATCTATATTTTCTGAACATCCTCCAGAATCAAATGTTATTACAGGCACACCACAAGCTAATGCTTCGATATTGGTCATTCCCATCACCTCTTCTAATGTTGGATTTACAAACACATCTGCAGCTGAATAAATTTCCACTAATCCCTTAACATCTTGAAGATTTCTAATTCCAATTATGTTTTGCGGTAGAGTTTCAATTTGTTTTTTTGTTAATCCAACCAAAACAATCACTTTATCTTTAGTAACTTTTTCTGAAAGATTTAAGAAGTATTCAATTCCTTTTTTAGTATTCCATACATTAGCTATTCCTAATATGATAGACTTTTTTTCTATATTATATTTCATTCGAAAATCACTTATTGTAGGTTTAAATTTTTCTAAATCTAAACCGTTATTGATAACTTTAATCGGATATTCTTTTAAAAAGGAACCTTTCACTAAATTAGCAAGCCATTTAGATGGAGTTATGATGGTAAGATTTTTTACACCGGTAAATATCTCTTTTTTCTTTGTATAATTCATTTTAGAATGATCTAATAGAAAACTAGATGGATATTCGCTTTTTTGTGGGCATAAATGACATCCTGTCTTCCACTTTTCACATTGAATAAAATCGAAATGTGTGCAGTGACCTGTAAACGCCCAACAATCATGTAATGTCCAAATTACAGGCTTATCGACCTTTTTAAGATAATCAAATAACAGTTCCATATTGATGTAATATCCATGAATGTTATGTAGATGAATAACATCTGGATTAATTTCTACAATCTTTTTTATAAAATCCTTAGTTGCTTTCTTCGATCCAAATCCATGTTTATCAGATAACCGTGTTAAAGCAACATGAGTATAATTATCAAATTCAGTCCCAATTCGAATAGCATTTTCGCAATTTATCGCTTGCCCTCTACCATACGCGATATAACTTTCATGTCCTTGTTCTAACAAAATATGATGGATATCCGTTGCAATCCTTCCAGTACTCCCTATCCCACAAACTGAGTTTATCTGTAATACTTTCATAAATTTTTACCCCATACAACCCGATTCACATAATCTGTATACGATAAAACGATTCTTAACACTTTCTCCGATACATTCGGCATACTGTAGTCACTAACTGGTCGAAATGTATTTATGTTTTGTTGTTCTAGTATCTCTAATCCTTGTAAGATTCGTTCTTTCTTTAGCCCAACCATCATCACAGAAGCTTCTTCCATTGCTTCTGGTCTTTCATGTGCTTGTCTTATATTAAGGGCTTTGAAACCTAAGATGGATGATTCTTCACTAATGGTTCCGCTATCGCTAAGTACTGCTTTTGCTTTTGTTTGAAGTTTGACATAATCATTAAACCCTAGTGGTTTTAAGACTTTAACGAATGGATGAAATTCAATTTCTTTTTCCTGCATCTTATTTCTTGTTCTGGGGTGTGTGCTGATGATGATTGGTAAGCGATAGTTTTCTGCAACTGCATTGATGGTTTCTACTAAATCCGTGAAGTTTGTTTCTGAATTGATATTTTCTTCTCTGTGGGCTGATACTACAAAATATTTTCCTTCTTCAATATCTAACTTTTCGAGGACATTTGATTTTTCAATATCCTCTTTTCTTGAGTGAAGCACTTCAAACATAGGACTTCCTGTTTTGATGATTCTATCTGCTGGCAGCCCTTCTCTTAGTAAATATTCTCTCGCAATATCACTGTAGGTTAGGTTAATGTCAGCAATATGGTCGACAATTTTCCGATTGGTTTCTTCAGGTACTCTTTGGTCAAAACATCTGTTTCCTGCTTCCATATGGAAAATTGGGATATGTCTTCTTTTTGCTGCTATAGCACATAAGCAGCTGTTGGTATCACCTAATACCAAAAGAGCATCTGGATTTACTGCTTCTAAGATGGGATCAATTTTCACTAATATATTGCCGATTGTTTCAACAGCTGTTCCTGTAGCAGCATTTAAGAAAAAATCCGGCTTTTTTAAGTTGAAATCGTGAAAGAAAACGTCATTTAATTCATAATCATAGTTTTGTCCTGTGTGTATAAGCGTATGTTCAATTGCTTTTGATTCATTTAATTTACAAATAACGGATGATAGTCTAATGATTTCAGGTCTAGTTCCAACGACGGTCATAACTTTTAATTTTTTCATCAGCTAAACCTCCAAAAAATACGTATCAGGTTTATCAGGTTCAAAGCATTCATTTACCCACATAATGGTTACTAAGTCACTGTCTCCTACATTAACAATTGAATGTGTATACCCAACAGGAATATCTACAACTTCTGGTTTTTCTCCACTTACTCGATATTCAATGATTTCTTGTGAATCTAATTTTCTAAAACGAATCAATCCATTTCCACTAACAACTAAAAATTTTTCGTTTTTTGTATGATGCCAGTGATTGCCTTTTGTTATTCCCGGTTTTGTAACATTAACAGAGACCTGACCTCTTTCAGGTGTTCTTAAAAATTCTATAAATGCTCCACGATGATCCGTATTCATCTTTAAATTATAAGAAAATTCTTTTTCTGGTAAAAAGCTTAAATACGTACTGTAAAGCTTTTTCGTTAATGCGTCTTCCATATTAGGAATCGTCAAATTCGTTCTACTTTCTTTAAAACTTCTTATAAGATCTGCTAGTTTTCCAAGTTTAACTTTATACGTTACAGGGATCACGCAATAATTATCTTGAACAGTATTCGTATCTTTTAGTATTTTCAAGAATTCATCTATTACATCATCTATATAACATAGAGTTAGCTCCGCTTCAGGATTCGTAATCTCAATATCTATATTTCTAGATATGTTATGGCAGAATGTTGCAACCACTGTGTTGTAGTTTGGTTTACTCCATTTACCGAATACATTTGCTAAACGGAAAATAAAAACTTCTGCTCCTTCATTCTCAGAGTATTCTAGTAGTAGCTCTTCAGTAGCTCTCTTACTTTTGCCATAAAGATTATCTATTTCAGCCTGAATGGAAGAGGTGAAAAGAATAGGTGCTTTGTTTTTATGTTTTTTCAACAATTCTATTAATTGGGCAGTTAAATATAAATTTCCTTCTATAAATTCTTGCTTATTTTTGGGTCTATTCACACCTGCTAGATGGAAAACAAAATCACATTCTTTCGTACATTGTTCAAGATAAGTACTATCACTTTCTCTAGTAACTTGTAATATATCGTTATAGCCCTTATTTTTTAACTCAGCAATTAGATTTTTTCCTATGAATCCCTTAGCACCTGTGACAAGAATCTTCATATAATCATTCCACCTTTATCTGAGTAAATGAATTTCATTATTCCACTTTTTGAGTTCATTTTGTACATAGTCTAGGTTTAACAGTCTTTCTTTTATTTCTTCAATGTTTAAAATATGTGTATTATTAGAGTTGTATTCTTCTATTTTCGTTAGCTTTTTACTACCTTCAACAAAGTATTTATCATAGTTTAAATTTCGTTGATCTGCTGGAACTCTAAAAAATCCCCCTAAGTCTTCCGCAACTACATATTCTTCCTTGGTCAAAAGTGTTTCGTATTGCTTCTCACCATGTCGGGTACCGATTATTTTGATATCGTTGTCAACATTAAAAAGTTCTTTTATGGCTTGTGCTAAATCTCTAATAGTACTCGCTGGTGATTTTTGAACCATGATATCTCCCGCAGCTGCATGTTGGAATGCAAAGACAACTAGTTCGACTGCCTCCTCTAAGTTCATTAAAAATCTTGTCATATTAGGGTCAGTCAAAGTTAATGGCTGTCCGTTTTTAATTTGATCTATAAATAACGGAATAACGGATCCTCGCGAAGCCATCACATTACCATATCTAGTTCCACAAATGAGTGTTTTCTCTGGTTTTACTGTTTTAGATTTAGCCACAAATACTTTTTCCATCATGGCTTTCGAGATTCCCATCGCATTAATGGGATATGCTGCTTTGTCTGTTGAAAGACAGATTACTTTCGCCACTTCATATTCAATAGCAGCTGTCAAAACATTATCTGTTCCTAGTACATTTGTTTTTACTGCTTCAAGAGGGAAAAATTCACAAGATGGTACTTGTTTTAATGCTGCTGCATGAAAAATATAATCTACTCCATGCATCGCGTTTTTCACACTCGCTATGTCTCTTACATCACCTAAGTAGAACTTCAGCTTGTCGCTTTTATATTGCTTTCGAATGTCCTCTTGTTTCTTCTCATCTCTGGAGAAAATACGGATTTCTTTTATATTAGTTTCTAAAAATCGTTTCATTACCGCGTTACCAAAGGAACCTGTACCACCCGTAATCAACAATGTTTTGCCTTTGAACATTTTTCAGCCCCCTAATTTTATTAATGATTCTTCTAAAGTCGATATAAAACTCTTTTTGCTATAATTTTTAATGTAATAATCGTATCCATTTGCCCCCATCAATTTTTGTTGATTACTATCACAGAATTCCAAGATTATTTTTGATAATTCTTTATAATCATCTGCATCACAACAATATCCGCAACCTGCCTCTTTTATAACTCGTCTCGTTTCCCCATTAATCGAACCAATTATAGGTTTATGTGCTGCCATATAAGACTGTACTTTTCCCGGTAGTGTATACGAAATAGTTTTATCATTTTTTAATGTTATCAACATCGCATCTGCAAAGCTGTAATATTGGGGCATTTCATTGATAGGTTTTCTACCGTAAAAAATAATATTGTTCAGTTTAAATTTTTTACTAAGTACAATACATTCTTCTAATTTTGATCCATCGCCTACTATATGAAACATAATGTTATTTTTTTCTTTCATTTCATTTGCTGCTTTTACAATTGTTTCTACACTTTGCATTTCTCCTATATTTCCAGCAAATACAAAGTTAAATTTTCTATTTTCCTTTTTTTCCTCTATTTCAGCAAATATATCTTCTGCATATTGTGGAATATGTTGTATATTTTCTATATTCATAAATAATTTGCTTTTAAAATATTCTTTAAACATACTTGATGTAACTGCTATTGAATCTACTGAACTATAAATCCATTTCGATATTATAAAAAATAGCTTATAAAATATTGAACCTTCTTTTATTCCACCTGCTATTAAACTAGCTGGCCATAAATCTAGACAATAAAGTAGAATCTTCCTGTTATATTTTTTCTTATAAACTATTGCCGGAATTGCCATCATGACTGGCGAAAGTTGGTTCACCAACACTACATCAAATTTTTCTTTTAGATTAAAAGCTTTTATAGAGGCTGATAATGTATAACTAATATAGTTTAAGAAAAGTTGAAACTTAGTGGTCCCTCTACCTATTTCAAAAGTTCGAACAACTTTTACACCATTAATTATTTCATTTCTTTTTTTTCCTCTACGATAATTTTCAAGTATTTTACCTTCTGGATAATTTGGAAGACCAGTTAAAACGGTCACATCATGGCCTTTCTCAACTAGTGATTCACAAATATCAGTAATTCGAAACGGCTCTGGGTAGTAATATTGGCAAATGACTAGTAAGTTCATTTATACTTAAGCCTCCTATATCTAAAACTACTTAGCCTTTAATCTCTTCGTTTCATGCTGAAAATCTTCTTTTTCTCCTTGCCCACCTTCTATAATTCCATCACTTTTTACTACATTTATAATAGTTAAGAAAAAACATTTACAATCCGTCCAAAAATTAAGCTTCCTCACATATTCCCCATCTAACTTTGCTTTGTGTTCAATAGGCAGTTCATCTCTTCCATTAACTTGTGCCCAACCTGTTAAACCCGGTTTAATATCATTCGCACGATATTTTTCTCTTTCTTCAATTAAATCGTATTGATTCCAAAGTGCTGGACGCGGTCCAATTATGCTCATATGTCCAACAAATATATTCCAAATTTGAGGCAATTCATCAAGTGATGTTTTTCTTAAGAACTTACCTAGTCTTGTAATATATTGATCAGGATTATCGAAAAGATGTGTCGGGATATTCTGTGGAGTATCTATTCTCATTGTCCGGAATTTTAAAATTTTGAATTGAGATTGATGTATGCCTATTCTATTTTGTTTAAACAGAATCGGCCCTTTTGAATCGATTTTTATCATTATCATTAACAATATAAATAATGGAGATAGAATAACTAAACCTAAAGTGGACAAAACAATATCAATCACTCTCTTAATTATCAAATACATCTCTTAACCTTCTTCCTTATGTCAGACACCTACCATTTCTACAACAGTAAGCATTGTTGTGAAATTTTTATCTTTGCTTTAATTTCTCTCTTACGGCTTTTTATCCTTTACATTAAGATATAAATGATTATATATATTGATACTTTCCCTTATGTTCATTCTCTATCGACTTGAAAAGTGGTAAATGTCGTATCATTAAATAAATTTTGAACTAATCTATCTAAACCTCAGATAATTCGACTAAATATATGATGAAATAGTTATATAAATTGTTACGCCTATAGTTTGCAAGGGGAGTGTCAATAATTTTGTGTAAATGACT